>NZ_JBHYPE010000009.1:0-228581 GCF_042746015.1 Streptomyces sp. NPDC058773 | reverse complement strand
GCCCGGGGTCACGGACCCCGGGCCCGCCGCACGTCCGGCCGGACACGCCCGGCGCCGCCGGTGTCGCGGAATTGTTTATTCCGGCGCGGAATCATTTCGTCCGGCGTCGTCACCAGGTATAACGCAATGTCAGGAGAGTTGCCCCGGGGCGGGATCCTGGGGCGCATTTCATGGTTCAACGTTTTTGGTGGCCATATAATCGTTGTCATCGGCCTTGCGTGATGGCACGATTGTTCTGTCACATCGCGAATGGGGGATTTGCGGCATCGGGGGACGGGGGAAGAGTCCCTTCTGCGGAGCGCGCCTGACCCGTGCGCCGACCAACAAGCCCGTGGGCTCCTCGCTTCGGCGAGCGCACTTGCTTTGCGCTGCCCATTTTCAACGGTTTGGACTCTGGTGATAGCGGAAGAAGTTTATGATCTCGTGCTGGATGATCTCTTCATTCGGCTTGACCAATTAGTTCCCGGCAGTTCAGTCTTCCTCAAACTGGAAGGCCTCAATCCTGCCGGATCGGTAAAACTCAAAACTGCCGTCGCGCTGGTCGCGGCGGCCGAGGAGTCCGGGCGCTGCTTCCCGCGCACCCGGCTGATCGAGTCGACGTCGGGAAACCTCGGCGTCGCCCTGGCGATGGTGTGCGCGGCCAAGGGGTACCGGCTCACCTGTGTCACGGACCCCAACTCCACCGTTCAGTCGCGGCGTCTGATGGAGGTCCTCGGCGCCGACGTGGTGGTCATCGACGTCCGGGACGTGCACGGCGGCTATCTGCAGTCGCGCATCGACTACATCGGCGAGCGGCTGCGCCGTGAGCCCGACCTGTTCTGGCTGAACCAGTACGCCAACCCGGCCGGGCCGCAGGCCCACCGGGACCGCACCGGGCGGGCGCTCCTCAAGGAGATCGGCCACATCGACTACGCCTTCATCGGGGCCGGAACCACGGGCACCCTGATGGGCTGTGCGGAATACCTGCGCCGCCACAGCCCGGCCACCCGGATCATCGCGGTGGACGCCGAGGGCTCCGTGACCTTCGGCGGGCCCGCCGCCCGTCGCCACATTCCCGGCCTGGGGACGAGCAGGCGGCCGGAAATTCTGGACACCACGCATATCGATGACGTCGTGCTCATTTCCGAGTCGGCCGCCGTCGAGATGTGCCGGACGCTGGCCGAGGAACGCGGCCTGCTGCTGGGGGGTTCGTCCGGCACGGTGCTGAGCGCCGTGCAGGACGCCGCAAAGGAGATCCCGGACGGGAGCGTCGTGGTGGCGCTTTCACCCGACTTCGGGGACCGCTATCTGGAAACCGTCTACAACGACGTATGGGTGGCGGAACGCTGGCCCGAGCTCGTCGCAAAGAAAATATCTCAGGCACCGGCCTGAGTGGGGGGAATGATAGATGTTCAATTTTGAGATCGTGGCCGGGGAAACGGTCCGTCACGTTCTGCACGGCAAGCGGGAAGACGTACTCGGCATAGTCAGCAGCGCCTATCGGGCGCATGAGGCCGGGGACTCCGTCAACCCGGACAGCTACTTTCTGCGCTTCCCGGAGAAGCCGGATTCCCGGATCATCGCGCTGCCGGCCTTCCTGGGCGCCGATGTCCAGCTCGCCGGCATCAAGTGGATCGCGAGCTTCCCCGGCAACACCCGCCGCGGGGCCCCGCGCGCCTCGGCCGTCCTGCTCCTGAACGACTACGAGACCGGGTACCCGATCGCCTGCCTCGAAGCCGCCAACATCAGCGCGGCCCGCACCGCCGCCTCCGCGGCCGTCGCCGCGACCGCGCTCCGCCCCGACGGCTACGCGGGCACCCGTATCGCCGTTGTGGGCGGCGGCGTCATCGCCCGCAACATCTGCGACTACCTGCACGTCGCGGGCTGCGCCCCGGACGCCTACCTCGTCCATGACCTCGACGAGGCCTCCGGACAGGCCCTGGCCGACCATGTGCGCTCCACACAGGACCGTCCGGCGACCTTCACCGCCGACCTCGACGACGCGCTCCGGGCCGACACCGTGGTGTTCGCCACGACCGCTCTCGCGCCCTACGTCAGCACGCCGTTCAAGCCCGGCCAGCTCGTGCTCAACATCTCGCTGCGCGACCTCACCGCCGAGGTGGTCCTCGGCGCGGACAACATCTTCGACGACGTCGAGCACTGCCTCAAGGCGCAGACCTCGCCGCACCTGGCCGAGCAGCTGTCCGGCTCCCGCGAGTTCGTGACCGGAACCCTCGCCGGAGTGCTCAACGGGGAGGTGACGCTCTCCGCGGACCGTCCGGTGATCTTCTCGCCGTTCGGGCTGGGCGTGCTGGACCTCGCCGTGGGGGCGTTCGTCCTCGGTGAGGCACGCAAGGACGGCAACACCATCGAGGTGCCCAACTTCTTCGGGGAGACGCGCCGGTGGTGAAGCACAGACCCCTCTCCGTCGCGATCGTCGGCGCCGGATCGCGGGGGCTGGGCGTCTTCGAGCGGCTGGTCGCGCACTGTCCGGCGCAGCCCGTGCCGGTGACCGTCCACCTCATCGACCCGCAGCCCTTCGGTCCCGGCTTCCATCTGCCCGGCCAGCCCGACCATCTGCTGCTCAACACCGTCTGCGCACAGCTCTCGGCGTTCGCCGACGCACAGATGGTGGACGGCCCCGTACCGATATCCGGCCCCTCGCTGCATGAATGGTGCCGGCGCCAGGACCTGCGGCTGGCGGACGACGGCTACACCGTGCGGGCCGGCCAGGGACGGGAGATCCGGCCCAACGACTTCCTGCCGCGCCGGCTGCTGAGCGAATACCTCACCTGGGCCGCGGGAGAGATCGCCGACGCGGCACCCGACAGCGTCACACTGCGCCAGCACCCCACGACGGCCGTCGACATCCGCCCCGGTGAGTCGGGCACCGAGACGGTCGTCCTCGCCGACGGCACCCGGATCGACGCCGACGCGGTGTTCGTCACCGTCGGCCACCACTCCCTCTACCGTCCGGCCGAACCCGCTCCCGACCCCCGGCTCGTCACCCGCCCCTATCCGCTGCCCGAGGCGCTCGACGGCATCGGAGCGGGCGAGCGGGTGGCCGTCCTCGGCATGGGGCTGACGGCCATGGACGTCATCGCCACACTGACCCTCGGACGCGGCGGCCGGCACACCACCGGCGTGCAGGGCATGAGCTATCGGCCCAGCGGGCGGGAGCCGTTGATCGTGCTCACCAACCGCTCCGGTATGCCCTCCCGCAGCCGCCCGCGTCTCCACCCGGGACGGATGCGCTGCGCCCCGCTGGCGCTGACCACGGAGCGCCTCGACGCACTCCGCGCACAACGGCCGGACCGGCGGCTCGACTTCGCCTCCGATGTGCTGCCGCTCATCGAGGCCGAGATGGAACTCGCCTACTACCGCGTCCTGCTGGGCCGGGAGTTGGACGACGCCACGGACGCGGGGCCGGAGATGGCCGGGCGCTGCGCCCGGACCGGCCACGCGGCCCTGCTCGACGAGCTGCGCGCCCGGTTCGGCCCCAGCCCGGTGCCCGGCATCCTCGCCGCGAGCCTCTCCGACCGGAAGTGGGCGGAGTACGCGGCCTACGAGGACTGGTTCACCACCGAGGTCGCCGACGACCTGACCGAGGCGCGCGCGGGCCTCGGGGCCAGCCCGCTCAAGGAAGCCCTGGAGGTGCTGCGCGACCACCGTGACGTACTGCGCGCGGTCATCGATCCGCCCGGCGTCGACGACGTGTCGCTGGCCGCCTTCTTCGGGGAGTTCACCTCGGCGGTGAACCGCCTGGTGATCGGCCCGCAGCTGGACCGGTCGGCGGAGCTGCTCTCCCTGATCGACGCGGGGGTCGTCCGGCTCGGCCCCGGGCCGCAGCCGAAGATCGTCGCCCCCGCCGGACAGGGACCCTGGCGGCTGGAATCCACCTGCCTGGCCGAGCCGTTGCGGATGGAGGTCGACCACGTCGTACAGGCGCATGTGGCCGAGCCCGCGGCGGACCGGGCGCCCGGGACGCTGCTCGGCACCCTCGTCGCCGCCGGCCGCGTCCGCACCCTCGCGCACCGCGGCGTAGCGGTGCACGGGCTGGACGTCACCCGGCAGGGCCAGGGGATCGACCGTACGGGCACCCCGCAGCCCCGGCTGTTCTTCCTCGGACCGCACACCGAGGGGTCCAGCTACTACAACCACTATGTGCCCTCACCCGGCGCGCCCTCCCGTGCGCTGCTGGACGCGGAACTTGCCCTGAGCACCGCTCTGCCGTCACTGATTACGAGGAAGCGATGAACAACAGCGAGACCTTCACCCCCTGGACGCAGGAGTACCGGCCCGAGACGCGCGCCGCGCAGGGCGACGGCTGGCGCTGCCCGACCACCGGCGCCGTACCGCCCCCGGTCAGCCTGGGCGCGACCTTCGCACGCGACGACCAGTACCGCGCGCCGGCCGGCCTGGCGTATCTGCGCGACCAGGGCACCCCGGGGTACGAGCAGGTCGAGCAGGTGGTGGCGGGCCTCGAAGGCGGCTCGGACGCCCTGGTCTTCTCGTCCGGCATGGCCGCCGCCACCGCCGTCTTCCAGGTGCTGCCGGCCGGTGCCCGGGTGGTGGTCCCGCAGACCATGTACTTCGGACTCACCAAGTGGCTGCTGGAGTTCGGCCCGCAGCGCGGCCTGGAGGTCGTCCAGGCGCCCATGAACGACCTGGACGCGGTGGCGGCCGCGGTGAGCGCCGCGCCGACCGCGCTGGTGTGGGCGGAGTCCCCGGCCAACCCCACCTGGACGGTGACCGATATCGCCGCCGTCGGCGAGATCGCGCACCGGGCCGGTGCCCTGTTCGGCGTCGACAACACCGTCCCCACTCCGGTGCACTCCCGGCCGTTCGCCCTCGGTGCGGACCTGATCATGCATTCGGGCACCAAGTACCTCAACGGCCACACCGATGTCGTGGCCGGACTCCTCGTCAAGGCGTCCGGGACCAGCGAGGGCCGGGACGCGATCTGGGAGCGGCTGCGGCTGCACCGACGGCTCACCGGCCCGATACTCGGCCCCATGGAGACCTACCTCCTGATGCGGGGCATACGGACGCTCTTCCCCCGTATGCGGCAGATCTCGGAGACCGCGATGGCGGTGGCCGAGCACTTCGCCGAGCACCCCCGCATCCGGCGGGTGGCCTACCCGGGGCTCGCCTCCGACCCCGGGCACGCCGTCGCCGCGCGGCAGATGACGGGGGGCTTCAGCGGCATGCTCTCCCTGCACGTCGACGGCGAGTGGCAGCAGTCCCTGCGGACCGCGAACCACTGCGAACTCTTCATCCGTGCCACGTCGTTGGGCGGTGTGGAGAGTCTGATCGAACACCGCTACACCTTCGAAGGGCCGGGTAGTACTTCGCCGAAGGACATGCTGCGGCTGTCCATAGGTCTGGAGAGCCCCGCAGACCTTGTCGCCGACCTCGAACAGGCCCTGGAAAAGGCCGTGAAGGAAGACCGTTGAGTTCCAAGACACCCACCCCCCACCCCGATGCCGCACCGCCGGACTCCGCCTCACCGGAGCCGGCGGGCGCGGCGGACGGGTCCCCGCCGGCGCAGCCCGGCACCCGGCCCGGCCTGTTCCGCGACGCCTCGCTGTCCGCGGTGCTGGCGGGCTTCGTCGCCGTCGTCGTGTCCTACTCGGGACCGCTCGTCATCGTGCTCGCGGCGGCGTCCGCCGGGCATCTGAACACCGCCCAGACCAGTTCCTGGGTCTGGGCCATCTCCATCGGCAGCGGGCTCACCTGTATCGGGCTGAGCCTGCGCACCAAGATGCCGGTGATCACCGCATGGTCGACACCGGGCGCGGCCCTGCTGGTCACCAGCCTGGGGGCGTACTCCTACCCGGAGGCCATCGGCGCGTTCATCGTCACCGGTCTGGTGATCACCTTGGTCGGGCTGACCGGAGTGTTCGGCTGGCTGATGCGGCAGGTGCCCACCGCCGTGGTCTCCGCGATGCTCGCCGGCATCCTCTTCTCCTTCGGCACCGGGGTGTTCACCTCACTCAAGACCGCCCCGCTCATCGCCGGTTCCGTGCTGCTCGCCTACCTCCTGGCGAAGCGGTGGCTGCCCCGGTACGCGGTCCTGGTCGCCCTGGCGGCGGGCGTCGCGGCCAGTGCGGTCAGCTCGAAGCTGGACATCCATCTGGACCGGATCGAGCTGGCCAAGCCGGTGCTGACGACCCCGGAGTTCTCGGTCGCCTCCCTCATCGGCATCGCGGTGCCGATGATCCTGGCGACGCTCGCCTCGCAGAACGCACCGGGCATGGCCGTGCTCACCGCCTCCGGCTACCAGCCCAAGGACCGCCTCCTCATCGGCTCCACGGGCCTGGTGTCCACGGCCCTGGCCCCGTTCGGCTCGCACGCCATCAACCTCGCCGCGATCACCGCCGCCATCTGCACCGGCCCCGAGGCGCACCGCGACCCGCGGCGGCGCTATGTCGCCGGTGTCTCCTGCGGCGCGTTCTACCTCCTCATCGGGGCCTTCGGCTCCACTCTGGTGGTGCTCTTCGCGGGCCTGCCCAAGGAGCTGGTGGCGGCGGTCGCCGGCGTCGCCCTGCTCGGAGCGCTGGCCGGGGGGCTGACCGGCGCGGTGAAGGAGGAGAAGGACCGCGAGGCGGCCCTGATCACCTTCCTCGCCACCGCCTCCGGGCTCACCCTCTTCGGCATCGGCTCGGCCTTCTGGGGTCTGCTCTTCGGCGTCATCGCCCACCTCGTTCTGACCCGCCGGCGCGCCGCGTCCGCGGAACCCGCCAAGTGACCGCCGCCGGCCCCGGGCCGGCGGCCACCCCCTGACCGAGGCCCGCAGGGGCCGCCGGGCATCTTCGTGTGTCCGGGGGCCGGTGCGGGCCGGCCGGGCGTTCGCCTGTGGACGCGTCCTACCCCCCGGCCCCCGCCCCGTCCTGCTTCAGCTGCGTCACCTTCCGGGGCAGCGGCCCGGTGCCGTCGGCCGGCGGGGCAGCGGCGCCCGGCGAGGTGGTCGTTCCCTTCTTCAGGCTGTCGAGAATGGCCAGCCCCTGGCCGACGATGCCGGAGACGATCTCGTTCACGCCGTCGGCGCCGTTGAGGACGGTCAGCCGGGTGCCGGAGAGGCCCTCCGCCGCGGACTCGGCGAGGGCGGGGAGGTTCTCCACGGTGCGGTTGGCGGCGATCAGTTCCTGGTTGCCGTCCCGCAGGGAGCCCGCGAGGGCCGTGTTGGCATCGGCGCGCGCCTGGGCGACGGTCCGTTCGGTGTACGCGCGGGCGTCCGCCTCGTACCGGACCTGGTCCCGCCGCGCCTCCGCGAGGGTGCGCACCCGGTAGGCCTCGGCGTCCGCGGGGCGGCGTACCTCGGCCTCCAGCCGCTGGGCGGCGAGCGAGGCCTGCCGCTGGGCCAGCGCGGTCTGCTCCTCGATGACCTCCTGTGAGGCCCTGGCCTGGGAGAGCGGGCCGGCCTGCGCAGCGCGGGCGTTGTACTGCTCGGTCTCGGCGAGGAACCCGGCCCGTTTGATGGCGGTGTCCCGCTCGTACTCGGCCTTCAACGCCGCCGCCTGCTGCTCGCGTTCGGTCGCCTCCTGGTCGGCCTTGGCCTGCGCGATCCGGGCCGTGCTGGCCACCGCGGCGGCGTGCGGTGCGGCGAGATTGGTGATGTAGCCGGAGGTGTCGGCGATCTCCTGGATCTGCAGGGCGTCGACGACGATGCCGAGCTTCTCCATCTCGGAGTGGCTGCCGTCCTTGACCTCCTGGGCGACCCGGTCCCGCTCCCGGATGATCTGCTCGACGGTCAGTCCGCCGACGATCGAGCGCAGATGACCGGCGAAGATCCGGCCCACCAGCTCCTCCATGGTGGCCTGCTCGGACAGGAACCGGCGGGCGGCGTTGGCGATGGACGTCTGGTCGTCCCCGACCTTGAAGACGGCGACCGCCCGGACGCCGAGCCGGATGCCCTGCTGGGTGACGCAGTCCTCGGAGATCTCGGCCTCCCGCAGCGACAGCGACAGCACGCTCGCCTTCTGCTTGACGGGCATGACCCAGCAGCCATGGCCGGTGACGATACGGAATTGGGCGTCCTCGGCCCGGCGTTTCGAGCCGGAGATCAACAGCGCCTCGTTCGGCGCGGGAACATGCCAGAACAACATCGGAAGGCTCCTGGTCCGTTCCGACCGGCCTCGGCCGGCTGCGGGGACGGCCGCGGGACAACGGAGTGCGCCCGCGACCGGCCACGGTCTGCGGGTCCGCCGGTCACGCGGGCAGCGGCGCGACGATCACCGACCGCGCCGAGGTGTGGTCCACCACGATGACCTGCGTGTGCCGGGCGATGGGCTCGCGGGACCAGGCGGCGAAGGCCTCGGTGCCGCCGCGAACCGGCAGCAGCACCTCACCCGGGCCGTCGCTCGGGATGGCGACGGTCACCCGCCCGATCACCCCGATCGGGCCGAAGTCCGTGTCATCCCTCGCGCTCACTCGGGCTCCGTCGCTGGTCAAAGCCGCTGTCGGCGCAGCCGCCGGACAGCGGGAAATCCTCGACAACTCAACGGTACTCCGGCCGGGGTGCCGCTCGCGCCGCCGGTGCGGGCGGCCGCCGCGGCCCCCTTCAGGCGTCGAGCCGGGCCGGGCGGGCCGCCGGGACGACGGGCTTCCGCGGCGGCAGCACGTCGGGCGCACGGTGCGGCCGCAGAGCCGTGAGGGCGATTTCGGTCTCCTCCATCAGCGCACGGTAGGAGACCAGCCGCTGCCACTCGGGATCGGCGACGCCGGGCACCGTGGCGGCGCGCTCGGTCCACTGCTTCACCAGACCGGCGAACACCGGTGTCTGCCTGATGACGTCCGCGGTGATCCACCGCGGCATCTGCCCGGGGCGGGGGAGGGACGTCTGTCCGTGACCTGCGACGGTGCCGGAAGAGGGGACGCTCATGGCCGTAGAAACGATTCTTCGACGCTGGGGTCACTGCGTATTTTCGCAGCGGGCCCCACGTCCGCCCGGCAGACAGGGACGGATCTCCCTCGAATATCACCTCATGCAGTGATCTATGGCCGGGAAGCAGTCCAATCCGGACGAAGGAACGTTGTCGCAGTCATGGAACCGAGGGAGTTGTGGGAGCGCCACGCGGTACTCGCACAGGCGTTTTGCAGCAGCGATGACGAGGTGCGCCATACACAGGGACTCCTCGACGAGGCCGAGGCCCGCCGTTCGCGCACCCTGGCCGCCTTCGCCGTGACCGTGGGCAGCGACGCGGTGGTGGCGGACCTGCTCGGCCTGGACGAACGCGAAGTGCGGCTGGCCCGGCGCACGGTGGGCAAGGAGGACGCCCGCGCGGTCGCCAAGAGCCTGCTCGCCCAGCCCAGGGCCGAGCAGCCCCCCGCTCAGCAGCCCCCCGCTCAGCAACAGCCCGCGCAGCAGGCCCCGGAGGAGCAGCCCGCCGTACCGCAGCCCGCCGCGCCGCAGTCCGCGCAGGGGACCGCCGCGCAGTCCGCCGCCGCGCCCCCCTCGCCGACGGCCCCGGCCGCCGCTCCCCAGCCCTCCGAACCGGCCTGGGCCCCGGCCCTGGACGCGGTCCTGATGAGCAGCTGGCACAACGGCGTCGACCTCACCGCCCTGGCCCATGAACTCGGTCTCGACGTCCGGCTCTTGGTCTCCCGCGCCCAACAACTGGCCACCGAGAGCCGCACCGTCCACGCCCGCGCCTCGGACCGCACCGGACGGCATCGCCGACTCGTCAACGTCCCGCCCACGCCACTGTCGGAGACACCCCATCTGGCCTGGCGCGAGCGACCGCAGCAGGCCCCACGGGAGCCGTACGAGCAGGAACCCTGGAGGCAGCAGCCGTACCACAACTACCCCAACCAGCAGGAGTATCAGGAGTATCAGGACTACCGGGGCCACGACGAGCCTCCCCAGTACCAGCCGCCCGCCCAGCCCCTGTGGGACGCCAATGCCATCACCGCCGCCCAGCACGACTGGGACGGCATCCTCAGCCAGTGGCAGGCCGGCACCGCGCCCCAACCACCGCTCTCCGCACCGAACCAGGGCGGGGGCGGCGGGTGACCACCCCTGGGCCGCGCAGTCGCGGTCGATTACAGTGGGCGGCGGGCCGTGACTGGCGCTTGGGTGGAGCACCACCGGGGAGCGGCCCGGCCCTCCACGGTCCGTGCCGCGCGCCTGGGCGATCTCCCACGACGCTCAGGAGCAGCCCATGGCCCAGGACGCCCGCCTCATGGACGGCAGCGCACTCGCCCGCGGCATCGTCGAACAGGCCGCCCGGCGCGCGGCCGACCTCACCGAACGGACCGGCACGGCCCCGTGTCTGGCGACCGTACTCGTGGGCGACGACCCCGCCTCGGTGACGTATGTCCGGATGAAGCGCAACCGCTGCGCGAAGGCCGGCATCGTCTCCCGGCACGTCGCGCTGCCCGCGGCCACGACGACCGCGGAGCTGGTCGACACGCTCACCGCGCTGTCCGATGACGCCGGGGTGCACGGCATCCTGTTGCAGCACCCGGCCGGTCCGCACATCGACGAGCGCGCCGCGTTCGAGGCGATCGCTCCCGAGAAGGACGTCGACGGCGTCACCGGCCACTCCTTCGCCGCGATGAGCTTCGGCCTGGACGGCTTCGCCTCCTGCACGCCCGGCGGCATCCTCCGGCTGCTGGATCACTACGACGTCGACCTGGCGGGCAAGCACGCCGTCGTGGTCGGCCGCAGCGCGATCCTCGGCAAGCCGGTCGGAATGCTGCTGCTCGGCCGCAACGCCACCGTCACCTACTGCCACTCCCGGACCACCGGTCTGGCGTCGGTCACCAGGGAGGCCGATGTCCTGATCGCCGCCGTCGGCCGGCCCCGGTTCCTGGGCGGTGCGCACATCAAACCCGGGGCCGTGGTCGTCGACGCCGGGTCCAACCCGGGCCATGTCGGGGACGTGGACTTCGATGCGGCACGTACCCGCGCCGCGCTGATCACCCCGGTCCCCGGCGGCGTCGGCCCGATGACCATCGCCACCCTGCTCACCCAGACCGTGGACGCCGCGACCGCCCAGCTGAACGCGGGCTGAGCACCGCCCGCCGGGCACCGGACGGTCCGCTCGTACCGGTTCGTCCCGTGGGCCACCGGGGCGCGGCCCTCTCCTGCATGCCGCGCCCCGGTGTCGCGCGTCCGGCAATCCGCTTTCGCCGAGCGTCAGTTCAGCGTCCGCAGCATCGAGGCGTCGAACGGCACAAGTGCGTCGGTACGGCCCTCGAAGATCTTGGCGGCCCACTCCGGGTCACCGAGCAGCGCCCGCCCGATGGCGACGAGGTCGAACTCGTCCCGCTCCAGGCGGTCCAGCAGGCCGTCGATGCCGGTGACACCGGCCTGTCCGCCCTTGAACGTGGCGAGGAACTCGTTGTCGAGGCCGACCGAGCCCACCGTGAGGGTCGGCCGGCCGGTGAGCTTCTTGACCCATCCGGCGAGATTGAGGTCCGAGCCCTCGAATTCGGGCAGCCAGTAACGGCGCGTCGAACAGTGGAACGCGGTGACACCGGCGTCCGTCAGCGGCGCCACGACCGCTTCGAGTTCCTCCGCGCTCTCGGCCAGGCGGGCCCGGTAGTGGTGCATCTTCCACTGGGACATCCGGAAGAGCACCGGGAAGTCCGGAGCGACCGCCTCCCGGCAGGCCGCCACGATCTCGGCGGCGAAGCGCGTACGGGCGGCGGGGCTGCCGCCGTAGCCGTCGGTCCGCCGGTTGGTGCCCGACCACAGGAACTGGTCGATCAAGTAGCCGTGCGCGCCGTGCAGTTCGACCCCGTCGAAGCCCAGCCGCTCGGCGGTGGCCGCCGCCTCGGCGAACGCCGCGATGACGTCGTCGAGGTCCTGCTGGGTCATGGCACGCCCGGACCCGGTGCCGTCGAGCGCGATGCCGGACGGGCCGGACGGCGGGGCGTCGGGGAACGGCGGCGCGCCCGCCTGACGGGCCATGCCGACGTGCCACAGCTGCGGCATGACCGTCCCGCCCGCCGCATGCACGGCCGCCACCACCCGGCTCCAGCCGTCGAGCGCGTCCTCGCCGTGGAAACGGGGGACGGCGTCGCTGGTTCCGGCGGCGGGGTGCCGCACGTAGGTCCCCTCCGTGATGATCAGGCCGACGCCGCCGGCGGCACGGCGCGCGTAGTAGTCCGCGACATCGGCGCCCGGTACACCACCCGGCGAGAACTCGCGGGTCATCGGCGCCATGGCGATCCGGTTCGGCACGGTGAGGCCGCCGAGGGCGAAGGGACGGGAGAGCGTCCGGGCGGCTCGGGTGGCGGAGGCGTGAACAGTCACGTGTGGGTCTCCTAGGGAGGGAACGCGGTCGCGGAACGCCACCGGCAAAGGCGGGCGTCCCGCTGTACCGAACACCCCACGGCGGCGCCGTCATCCACGCAGGGCACTGCTCGCACTGTCTGTTGCGCCACACCTGACGTCTTCCGGGCGGAGGTCAGGCGGTGGCCGGCTGGGCGGCGCGGGTGAGTTCGCGACGCAGGCGCATGAAGGGGCGGGGGCGGTTGAGGGCCAGGACGGCGGTGGTGCGCCCGTCGCGTTCGTAGCAGGCGAGGAAGCTGCGGTCGTCGGGCGAGCCCTCGACGATGCGCGGGGTGTCGGTGGGCAGCCGCCGGCCGGCGAACTGGAGTCGCACCCCGTACTGGTCGGACCAGAAATACGGCAGGCTCCGGTGGGTGGTGACGGTGCGTCCGGCGAGCAGGTTCCGGGCGGCGACCGCGGCCTGCTCGGTGGCGCTGGTCCAGTGCTCGGCGCGGATGCCGTCCCACCTGGCGACATCGCCGGCCGCGACGATGTGCGGCAGGCCGGTGACCCCGCCCGCGTCGCAGCACACCCCGTCGTTCAGCGGCAGTCCGGAGTCCGCGAGCCAGTCGGTGCGGGGGCGTACCCCGATGCCGATGACGACGACATCGGCGGGGAGCTGCCGGCCGTCGGTCAGCTCCACCCCGGTGACGCGGTTCCCGGTGCCGCCGTCGTGCAGGCGGGCCACGCCGGTTCCGGTGCGCAGGGCGACGCCGTGGTCCGCGTGGAGGGCGGCGCAGATCTCGGCCATCGCTTCGCCGAGTTGGGGGACGAGGGGCAGCGGAGCGGCTTCGACCACGGTGACGTCATGGCCGAGGCGGGCGCAGGACGAGGCGACCTCGGCGCCGATGAAGCCGCCGCCGATCACCACGACCCGGACCGGGCCCCGGGTCAGCTCCGCGCGCAGCGCCTGGGCGTCCTCGACGGTGCGCAGGGTGTGTGTGCCGGCGGGGACCGGGCCCGGGAGCCGGCGCGGGGTGGCGCCGGTGGCGATGACCAGGCCGTCGGTGGTCAGCGACCGTCCGCCGTCGAGGAGCACCGTCCGCCCATGGGGGTCGAGAGCGGTGGCTCGGGTGCCGAGCAGCCATTCGGCGTCGAGCTCGGCGCTCTCCTCGGCGTCGGTCAGGGCCAGTTGACCCGGTCCGGCGGTGGCGCCGGTGAGGAAGTCCTTCGACAGCGGCGGCCGGTCGTAGGGGCGGTGGTGTTCCGCCCCGACGATCACCAGCCGGCCGTCGAACCCCTGGGCGCGCAGGGCGCGAGCCGCGTACAGCCCCGCCAGCGAGGCCCCGATGACAGCGACCGACTTCATGCGGCGGTGCCCTCCTCCGCGGCGTGGTGGACGTAGATCATGCCGTCCTCGACGGTCACGGGGTGGGTGCGCACGGCCCGGCGGGCGGGCAGGCAGGTCGCCGCTCCGGTGCGGAGGTCGAACGACGCGGCGTGCAGCGGGCATTCGACCAGGCACCCCTCCAGCCAGCCGTCCGCGAGCGAGGCGTCCTGGTGGGTGCAGGTGTCGTCGATGGCGTACACCTGCCCGTCGGCGTTGAAGACGGCGATCGGCGGTGCGGTGTCGATGCGTACGGACTCACCGGTGGGCAGATCGGCGAGAGGGCAGACAGGAATCATGGGACCCCCTGTTACTGTTCGGTATCATCGAGTTTCACGATGCGCACGATGAGGCGCTATGCGCAACAGAATCCAGCCGGGGAGCGGACGCGTCAAGCGGTCCCCGGAAATGCCGGCCCTTCAATTCCCGCGCCCCGGCCGGGGTGTCAGGTGGGGAGATCCAATGGCGGACATCGTGGCGGGGCGGGCGGCGGACCGGCCGCCGAAGCAGCCGGGCGGCGTGCAGTCGGTGGACCGGGCCGTGACCGTGCTGGAGATCCTGGCCCGGCGCGGTGCGGCCGGGGTGGCCGAGCTCGCCGAGGAGCTGGGCGTCCACAAGTCGACCGCGTTCCGGCTGCTCGGTGTGCTGGAGAATCGCGGGCTGGTCGGGCAGGACCAGGAGCGCGGCACGTACCATCTCGGCGCCGGGGTGCTGCGGCTGGCAGGGGCGGCGGCCGTACGGCTGGACATCTCCCAGGAAGGCGCGGCGGTCTGCCGGCGGCTGGCCGACGAGCTGGGGGAGACGGTCAACATCGCGGTGCTGCAGGGCGATGCCGCCGTCAACATCATGCAGGTGCGCGGCCGGGCGTCGGTCACCGCGCAGAACTGGCTCGGCCGGCGCACGCCGCTGCATGCCACCTCCAGCGGCAAGGCGCTGCTCGCGTTCCAGCCCGCAGCGGTCCAGGAAGCCGTACTGGCCAGGAAGTTGCCGCGGCTCACCGAGCGGACGGTCACCTCGGCGAACGCGCTGCGCCGTGACCTGGCCGAGGTGGTCGAGCGCGGGTTCGCGGTGGCGTCCGAGGAGCTGGAGCTCGGGCTGCGGGCGGTCGCGGCGCCGGTGCGGGGGCCCGACGGTGCGGTGATCGGGGCGATCAGTGTGTCGGTGCCCGCCTACCGGCTGGCCGAGGAGCGGCTGCCGGAGGTCGTCGACGGCACGGTTGCCGCGGCCGGGGAGCTGTCGCGGCGGATGGGGTACGGCTGTTGAGGCGGTGACGGGCGGGTGCGGAGGCGGGGCCGGAGGGGGTGTTCCGGCCCCGCCCCGGTGTCCGGCCGGGTGTCTGTCTCCCCGTCCGGCCGGTGCGTCCGCGGCCATGTCCTGCAGCTTCTTGGGGCCGGCACGAAGAGCCGGCCCGAACCTCTTGACGGTGCCGATCCGGCGTCTCCACGATGTCTCTCATCGCGCAACCAGTCGTGCAGTGCGCAACACTGTGAGGGGTAGGGCATGCCACACGAAGTCCATGCCGTCGTCGCGGCGAAACAGGGCGCACCCGTGGAGCTGCGGACGATTCTGGTGCCGGACCCCGGCCCGGGAGAAGTGCTCGTCGCCGTCCAGGCCTGCGGGGTCTGCCACACCGACCTGCACTATCGGGAAGGGGCGATCAGCGATGACTTCCCTTTCCTCCTCGGCCATGAGGCGGCCGGTGTCATCGAGGCGGTCGGCCCCGGCGTCACCGGACTCGCCCCGGGCGACTACGTCGTACTCGCCTGGCGGGCGCCTTGTGGCCAGTGCCGGTCCTGCCGCCGCGGCCGGCCCTGGTACTGCTTCGACTCCCGCAACGCCGTGCAGCCGATGACCTTGTCGGACAGCACCGAGCTGACGACGGCCCTGGGCATCGGCGCGTTCGCCGAGAAGACGCTGGTCGCAGCAGAGCAGGCGGTCAAGGTCGATCCCAACGCCCGCCCCGAGGCGGCCGGTTTGATCGGCTGTGGCGTGATGGCCGGGTACGGCGCGGCGGTGCACACCGGCGGGGTGGGCAGCGGGGACACCGTCGCGGTCATCGGTTGCGGCGGGGTCGGCAACGCGGCCGTCGCCGGGGCCTCGATCGCCGGTGCGCGCCGGGTCATCGCGGTCGACATCGACGACCGGAAGCTGGACGGCGCGACCCGCTTCGGTGCCACCGACACCGTCAACTCCCGTGGTACGGACCCCGTCGAGGCGGTCCGCGGACTGACCGGCGGTCATGGCGCGGATGTGGTGATCGACGCGGTGGGCCGCCCCGAGACCTACCGGCAGGCCTTCTACATGCGGGACCTGGCGGGGACCCTCGTCCAGGTCGGCGTCCCCGAGCCGGACATGCGCATCGAGCTGCCGCTCCTCGACCTCTTCTCCCGCGGCGGCGCCCTGAAGTCCTCCTGGTACGGCGACTGCCTGCCCAGCCGCGACTTCCCCGTCCTGATCGACCGCTACCTCAGCGGACGGCTCGACCTCGGCGGATTCGTCACCGAGACGATCGCCCTGGACGAGGTGGAGTCCGCGTTCGACAAGATGCGTGACGGCCGGGTGCTGCGCTCCGTCGTGGTCCTGTAACGGCGTCACAGACGCCCCGGTGCACCATCCCGACCAGCAGGAGGAGGGACATGTCCCGTACGCCCGCCCACAGTTCCCGCGTGGTTGTCATCGGTGCCGGCATCGTCGGCTGCTCCCTCGCCGATGAGCTGACCGCCCGCGGCTGGACCGAGGTCACCGTCCTCGAACAGGGCCCGCTGCCGGCTCCCGGCGGCTCCACCTCGCACGCCCCCGGCCTGGTCTTCCAGACCGGACCCTCCAAGACCCTGACCGCATTCGCCGCCTACACCGTCCAGAAGTTCCGCTCCCTCGATGTCGCCGGGCTGCCCTGCTTCCACCAGGTCGGCGGACTGGAGATCGCCACCACCGAGGCCCGCTGGGCCGATCTGCACCGCAAGGCCGGGCTCGCGGCGTCCTGGGGCGTCCGCGGCGAACTGATCGGACCGCAGCAGTGCAAGGAGCTGTGGCCGATGCTGGACGAGACCGTGCTGTACGGCGGCTTCCACACCCCCGACGACGGCCTGGCCCGCGCCGTGCTCGCCTGCCGTGCCCAGATCGCGCGGGCCGAGCGGCGCGGCGCCCGCTTCCTGGAGCGGCACACCGTCACCGGGATCGAGCGGGAGGACGGCCGCGTCACCGGCGTCACCACCGACCGCGGCACCTTCCCCGCCGACCACGTCGTCTCGGCCGCCGGCTTCTGGGGCCCGGTGATCGGCGCGATGGCCGGGGTGGATGTGCCCCTGCTCCCGCTCGCCCACCAGTACGCCAAGACCGCACCGCTCCCCGAACTCGCGGGCGTCAACGACCCGCGGGACGAGGCGAGCAAGCCGATCCTGCGCTTCCAGGACCGTGACCTCTACTTCCGCGAGCACACCGACCGGATCGGCATCGGTTCCTACGCCCACCGTCCGATGCCCGTCGACCCCTTCGCGGTAGCCGCCTTCGACGAGGCTCCCGTCATGCCGTCCTCACTGCCCTTCACCGCCGAGGACTTCGCGCCGAGCTGGCAGGACAGCGTCGGACTGCTGCCCGCACTGGGCTCGTCCCGGGTGGCCGACGGCTTCAACGGCGTCTTCTCCTTCACCCCCGACGGCATGCCGGTGCTCGGCGAATCCCGCGCCCTGCGCGGCTTCTGGCTCGCCGAGGCGGTCTGGGTCACCCACTCCGCGGGCGTCGCCAGGGCCGTCGCCGAGTGGATGACGGACGGACGGCCGGCCGCCGACATCCATGAGTGCGACCTCCACCGCTTCGAGGACGCCCAGCGCTCGCCCGCCTATATCGCCGACCGCGGAGCCCAGAACTTCATCGAGGTCTATGACGTCATCCACCCGCTCCAGCCCATGGAAGCGCCACGGCCGCTGCGCACCAGCCCCTTCTACCCGCGGCAGCAGGAGCTCGGCGCGTACTTCCTGGAGGGCGGCGGCTGGGAGCGCCCACACTGGTACGAGGCCAACGCCCCGCTCGCCGAAGGCCTCGAACTCCCGGCGCGGGACGCCTGGTCGGCCCGTCACTGGTCGCCGGTCGCCGCCGCGGAGGCCAGGGCCACCCGCGAGAAGGTCGCCCTCTACGACATGACCCCGCTGCGCAGACTGGAGGTCACCGGCCCCGGAGCCCTCGCCTTCCTCCAGCGGATGACCAGCAACAACCTGGCGAAGAAGCCGGGCGCCGTCACCTACACCCTGCTCCTCGACGAGACCGGCGGCATCCGCTCCGACCTCACCGTCGCCCGGCTCGCCCCGGACCGCTTCCAGGTCGGAGCCAACAGCGGAGCCGACCTCGACTGGCTGCTGCGGCACGCCCCCGACGAGGGGGTCCAGGTCCGCGACCTCACCTCCGGCACCTGCTGCATCGGCGTCTGGGGCCCGCTCGCCCGCGCCCTGGTCCAGCCGCTGACCCGCGACGACTTCTCGCACCAGGCCTTCGGCTACTTCCGGGCGAAGCAGACCTACCTCGGCCATGTGCCGGTCACGGCGATGCGCCTGTCGTACGTAGGTGAGCTGGGCTGGGAGCTGTACACCACCGCCGACCTGGGGCTGCGGCTGTGGGACACGCTCTGGGAGGCCGGCCGGGAGCACGGGGTGATCGCCGCCGGGCGCAGCGCTTTCAACAGCCTCCGCCTGGAGAAGGGGTACCGCGCCTGGGGCCATGACATGACCACCGAGCACGACCCGTACGAGGCCGGGGTCGGCTTCGCGGTCCGCCCCGCCAAGGGCGACTTCCTCGGCCGGGCGGCGCTGGCGGGCCGCAGCGAGGAGACCGTGTCCCGCCGGCTCACCTGCCTCACCCTCGACGACCCGGCGGCCGTCGTCCTCGGCAAGGAACCGGTCTTCGCCCACACTCCCGACTCCGCCCGAGCGGGAGGTGCCCCCTTCGGCGCCCCGGCCGGTTACGTCACCTCCGCCGCCTACGGCTACACCCTCGGCCGCGGTATCGCCTACGCCTGGCTGCCGGCCGGCGTGGCGGTCCCCGGCACCCCCGTCCACATCGAGTACTTCGGCGAGAAGATCCCCGCCACCGTCGCCACGGAGCCGCTCTTCGACCCGCAGATGGAGCGCATCCGCAGATAGCACCCGGCTCGTCCGCGGGCCCGGCGACCTGCTCGACTCCGTACGCAGAAGGAGCAACCGCATGGCTCCCACCTACGACGTCATCGTCCTCGGCCTCGGCGGCCTGGGCAGCGCCGCCGCCCACCACCTCGCCGCCCGGGGCGCCCGGGCCCTCGGCCTGGAGAAGTCCGGCCCGGTGCACAACCGCGGCTCCAGCCACGGCGGTTCGCGCATCACCCGGCAGTCCTGCTTCGAGGACCCCGCCTACGTGCCGCTGCTGCTGCGCTCCTACGAGATGTTCGGGAAGCTGGAGCGGGACACCGGCCGGGAGACCGCCACCCTCTGCGGCGGGGTGATGCCCGGCCGTCCCGACAGCCGCACCGTCCACGGCATTCTGGAAGCCGCCCGCCAGGGGGACCTCCCGCACCAGATGACCGGTGAAACCACGCACCCCATCGAGCTGTTCGCCCCGTCCCGCCGCTTCGCCGGGGGCAGCCCCGGCCGGCCCACCGCCACGGCCGTGTGAGGAGAGCATCCATGACGACCACGCCCACCGAGTCCTCCCCGACCGCACCCAGCGCGACCGCGACCGCCCCGAGCCTGATCGCCACCCTCGCCGGCCACCACTACACCGACCCGGAGATCTTCGGCCAGGAACAGGAGAAGATCTTCGAGCGGCTGTGGTTCTGCGCGGTCCGCAGCGCCGACCTGGACAAGCCCGGTGCCTTCCGCACGGTCCGGGTCGGCGGGGAGAGCGTATTGATCACCCGCAACCGCTCCGGCGCACTGCGCGCCTTCCTCAACGTCTGCCGGCACCGCGGCGCGCAGCTGTGCACCGAGGAGTCCGGAGAGGTCCGCCGCAACCTCCAGTGCCCCTACCACGCCTGGACCTACGACCTCGACGGCCGCCTGGTGGCCGCCCCCAACCTCCAGAAGATGCCGGACGTCGACCGCACCGAACGCGGTCTGGTCACCGTGCCGCTGCGCGAGTGGCTCGGCTACGCCTGGGTGTGCCTGGCCGACGAGCCGCCGTCCTTCGAGGACACCGTGATCGGCGCGGCCGTCGAACGGCTGGGTGACACCGCCTCCCTCGACCGCTACCGCACCGAGGGCCTCGCCCTCGGCAAGCGGCGCACCTATGACGTGCGCGCCAACTGGAAGCTCATCATCGAGAACTTCATGGAGTGCTACCACTGCGCCACCATCCATCCCGAACTCACCGATGTCCTACCGGAGTTCGCCGACGGCTTCGCCGCCCAGTACTACGTCGGGCACGGTGCGGCCTTCGCCGACGAGGCCACCGGCTTCACCGTGGACGGCACCGAGGGCTTCGGCCGGCTCCCCGGCATCGAGGACACCCAGGACCGCCGCTACTACGCGATCACGGTCCGCCCGCAGGTCTTCGTCAACCTCGTCCCGGACCATGTCATCGTCCACCGGATGTTCCCGACGGCCCCCGACCACACCGTCGTCGAATGCGACTGGCTGTACCTCCCCGAGGTCATCGACTCCGGCGCCGATGTCTCCAAGTCCGTCGAACTCTTCCACCGCGTCAACACCCAGGACTTCGCAGCCTGCGAGCGCACCCAGCCGGCCATGCACTCCCGCGCCTACCGCACCGGCGGCGTACTGGTCCCCAGCGAGCACCACATCGGGGCCTTCCACCGGTGGGTCGCCGAGTGTCTGAGCGGCGGGGAGGGCTGACCGGTGGCGCACCGTCCCGACCGCCGGGCGCCGGCTCGGTGGCCCGGCGAGGCGCCCGCCTCACCCCGCCTCACCGCTCCTCGTGCCGACGCCGCCGGCGCGAGGACGGCTCCAGCCCTCCCGGCGGTGGGGCGAGGCCGGACGGGGGGATGTCGGAGGCCTCGAAGGCGGGTCCGGGGGCGAGGACGTCGTCGCCGTACAGGTCCTGGACCCAGTTGTCGTGGTAGACGGTGTCGAGGTAGCGCTCGCCGAGGTCAGGGGAGATGGCCACCGCCGTCCGGCCCCGGACCTCGTGGCGGGACAGCCAGTCCGTCGCGCCACTGACCACGGTGCCGGTCGAGCCGCCGAACACGAAGCCGCGTTTGGCCAGCCGGTGGCAGGTGCGGATGGTGTCCGCCTCGGCGACCCGGACGACATCGTCCACGTAGGACTCGTCGAGCAGCGGCGGCCGGACGCTCATGCCCAGGCCAGGGATCATCCGGTGCCCCGGCGTACCGCCGAAGGTCACCGAGCCGACGCTGTCCACGGCGACGATCCGCACCGGCCGGTGCCACTCCCGGAAGTAGCGGGCGCAGCCCATCAGGGTGCCGGTGGTGCCGGCGCCGACGAACAGCAGGTCCAGCCGCGGGAAGGCGCGGGCGATGGCCGGTGCCGTCCGGCGGTAGTGCGCCTGCCAGTTGCTCGGATTGGTGTACTGGCTGACCCACAGATACCGGTCGTCGGAGGCGCACAGACTGCGGATGTACGCCAGCCGGGCGCCGAGGAAACCGCCGTTGGACTCCTGGTCGGCGACCACATGCACCTCGCTGCCCAGGGCCTCCATCATCAGCCGGGTCGCCAGGTTGCAGCGGGAGTCCGTCACACACAGAAAGCGGTAGCCCTTGCTCGCCGCGATCATGCTGAGTGCCACGCCGAGGTTGCCGGACGAGGACTCGACCAGGATCGTCTCCGGACGCAGGTCTCCGGCCCGTTCGGCGGACTCCACCATCTCGGTCGCGGCCTTCAGCTTGATCGAGCCGGCGAAGTTGAAGCCCTCGCACTTGAGGAAGAGCGGATACCCGATGATCGCCCGGAGGTCGACATAGAGGTCTTCCTCGTTGAACGCGTAGGGCGCGGTGATGACTGGCACGATGCTCTCCTCATGCGCGGCGGCGAGGCCCTGGGCGGCCGGGGTCCCGGCTGCTCATCCGTATCGCCGCAGTTCGTGGAAGAAGCCGTCGACGACCTCCAGCTCCCCGGACCGGACCACCTCGTCGTAGACGTACTTGCCGACCGCGAGATCGAGCACCCCGAGGCCGAACGGGGAGAACACCGCGGTCCGCCCGGCCGGTACCGTGACCCGCCCGGCCAGCACATCGTCCAGCGTGCCGTGCAGGAACTCCCGGTTGCCGGTGAGCTGTTCGGTCAGATGCGGGGAGGTGGCGGCCCGCAGACAGTGCTCGACGTCGTCGACGATATTGGTCGACGTCAGCAGGATCTGCGGGGCGAGGTCACGCAGCGACACATGCAGCACCACGGGGTGGTGCGCGAACCAGCAGGTCTCGTGGACATGCGGCTCCGGGGCGACGGTGGCGAAGACCACCAGGTCGCTGGCGCGGATCAGCTCCTCCGCGCTGTCGTGCACGGTGACCCGCCCGGTGGTACGGCTCTGCTCCAGGTAGCGGCGGAAGCCGGCCGCGCTCTCGGCGGACAGGTCGTGCACGCCGATCTCGTCGAACGACCAGCCGGTCCCTTCCAGGAAGGTGTGGATGTAGCGGGCGATCAGGCCCGTGCCGAAGAATCCGACCCGGGTCGGGCGGGGGCGCCCGCGGCTGAGCCGGCCGGCCGCCGACGCCGCAGACGCGGCGGTCCTGGTCGCGCTGATGATCGAGCTCTCCAGGCAGGCGAACGGGTAGCCGGTGTCGTAGTCGTTGAGGATCAGCACGGCCGAGGCGCGCGGGAGTCCGGCCTCCACGTTCGGCGGGAAGCTGGAGATCCACTTCAGTCCGTCCACCCGCGCCGTGCCGCCGATGGAGGCGGGCAGCGCGATGATCCGGGAAGTCGGGCGGTCGGGGAAGCGCAGGAAGGACGACGGCGGGTTCACCGACTGGCCTGCGCCGTGCAGCCGGTAGGTGGCCTCCACCACGTCCACGATCTCCTTCTCCCGCCCCCGCAGCGCCTTGTGCACCTGGGCACCGGAGATCACCGCGAACGACGGCGCGGGGGACGGCCCGGGGGAGGCGGGCCGGGACGGGGTGGGGCGGACGGTGGTCATGACAGCGTCACCTCGACGGTCGGCGCGCAGTCGGCCAGGCGCACCGGGTCGCCCAGGGCCACCACGACGTCCCTCGGCCCCTCGAAGGGCTCCCGGCTGTGCGCGGTACGGATGTTGTCGACGAGCAGCAGGTCACCGGCCTCCCACGGCCGGCGTGCGGTGTGCGCCTCGTAGACCTCGTTGAGCAGGTCCACCACGTCCTCGGTGACCGGGTCGCCGTTTCCGTAGCGGGTGTTGAACGGCAGCCCCTCGGGGCCGTACTCGTCGAGCAGGTAGTCCCG
Source organism: Streptomyces sp. NPDC058773 (assembly GCF_042746015.1). Taxonomy (NCBI): domain Bacteria; kingdom Bacillati; phylum Actinomycetota; class Actinomycetes; order Kitasatosporales; family Streptomycetaceae; genus Streptomyces; species Streptomyces sp. NPDC058773. The sequence continues at coordinate 205,642 of NZ_JBHYPE010000009.1, read as the reverse complement.
CACCTCGGGCGCCATCGTCCAGGCGTTGAGGAACGCGATCTGGTTGAACCAGCAGCGCCGGCCGCTGACCGGGTGGTGGACCACGGCGCTGCGGCGCTGTGCGGTGCGCAGCCCGCCGTCCGGCTGCCAGGCGAACCGGATGGCGTGGGCGCGGCAGTAGCGCTCGACGGCGTCCCGGTCCTCGGTGCCGAACGCCTGGCCCAGCGTGGCCCCGATCTCGGGGTGGTAGCTGCGGGTCAGCAGCCAGCCCTCCCGCTCGAACCGCTCGGTCAGGTCCGGTGGCAGCGCGTCCAGCACGGCCGTCGAATCGGCCACCGCGGTGGCCCCGCCACTGGTGGGCGTGCTCAGACAGGCGAACAGCATCAGCCCGGGGAACTCCAGGGTGTAACTCAGCTCGTGATGCATGCACATCGGCTGGGTCGGCGGCCACTTCGAGGAGGAGTAGACGCCCTCGGAGTAGGCCTGCCGCGCGGCGAAGGCCTCCCGCTCGGTCAGCGGAGCGGCGTCCAGGGCGCGGAGCACCGCGGCGGTCTCCGCCGGGTCGCTGATGCCCAGGCCCCGGACCAGGACCGCACCGTGCTCGGCGACGACGGCGCGCAGCGCGTCCCGCCGTTCGGCCGTCCACCGCGCCGCGCCGGCGGTGGCCTCGGCCCGCAGCATGGGCGGCGTGCCGGGTTCCCGTTCCAGTTCGGGCAGGGAGATCGGGAGTGACGACACCATGGGGGTTCTCCTCTCATCGGCGGCTCGGGCCGCGGCCGGCTGCCGGGGCGGCCCGGACCCGTCGTCGACCTGTCGGGCGAGATCGGCGAGGACCGGATGCCGGGTGAGGTCCCGGACGGAGACCACCCGGTCCAGGGCGATGGCGAGGGCCACGGCCGACAGCGAAGTGCCGCCGCAGTCGAAGAAGTTGTCCTGCCGGCCGATCCGGTCCTGCGGTATCCCGAGCACCTCGGCCCAGGCCGCGGCCAGCCGCCGTTCCGTCGGGGTCCGGGGTGCGCGGAAGTCCTCCTCGATGTTGTCGAGCCCGCCGGCGATCGCCTCCAGCGCCTTCTTGTCGATCTTGCCGTTGGCGGTCAGCGGAAGGCTCTCCCGCCAGAGGAAGACCGACGGGACCATGTATTCCGGCAGCAACTCGCCCAGCCGGCCCCGCAGGACATCGGCCTCCAGCGCATGCCGCCCGGAGTAGACGGCCACCAGACGCTTGCCGTCTCCCGCCCGCTGGGTGACCACCACCGTGCCGTCGCCGACCCCGGGCACCCGGAGCAGCGCGTTCTCGATCTCCCCCGTCTCGATGCGGAAGCCACGGATCTTGACCTGGCTGTCCTTGCGGCCGAGGAACTCCAGCTTCCCGTCCGGAGTCCAGCGGCCGTGGTCGCCGGCCCGGAAGAGCCGCTGCCCGGGACGGTGCGGGTCCGGCAGAAAGGCCGGCCGGGTCCGCTCGGGATCGTTGACGTACCCGCGGCCGACGCAGATCCCGGAGAAGACGATCTCCCCGGGGGCGCCGAGCGGCACCGGTGACAGATGCTCGTCGACGACGTACACCCGCACATTGCTCACCGGGCGCCCGAGCGGGACCCGTTCGGTGTCCGGCACCGCGTCCATGACCTCGTGGTTGGTGTCGTCCGACGTCTCGGTCAGACCGTAGGCGTTGACCAGCCGGACACCGGGCCGGGCCGTGAACCAGCGCTGGACCAGCTCCTTCTTCAGCGCCTCACCGGTGACCGACACACAGCGCAGGTCCGGCAGTTCCCGCGGCCGCTGCGCCAGTGAGGACAGCACGACCTCCAGGTACGACGGGACCATCTGGAGCACCGTGGCCCGCCCGTCGGCCACCGTGTCGATGTAGCGCCCCACGTCCAGGACGGCCGCCTGGTCGACCAGCAGGGTACGGCCGCCGACCAGCAGCGCCGCGAGCAGTTGCCAGAGGGAGATGTCGAAGCACTGGGGCGCGGTCTGGGCGACCACCTGCCCCTCGTCGATCCCCAGGTCGTCGATCTTCGCGTAGAGGTGGTTGAGCATGCCGAGGTGCTCGCACATCGCGCCCTTGGGCTCACCGGTGGAGCCCGACGTGAAGTAGATGTAGGCCAGCTGGTCCGCGTCGACCCGGACCGCGGGGTCGTGGTCGTGGTGGCTGGTGCGGCAGACGGTGTCGATGAACAGGGTCCGGACGCCGGGCACCGAGGCCAGGGCCCGGTCGAGTCCGGTGGTGCCGGCGGGTTCGGTCAGTACCTGCCGGCATGCGGCGCGCGAGAGCATCAGCGCAATACGGCCGGGCGGGAAATGCGGCTCCACGGGCAGGTAGGCACCGCCCGCCTTGAAGACCGCGATGACCGCCGCCAGCCACTCCAGGTTGCGTTCGGTGACCACCGCGACGACGTCCTCCCGGCCCAGCCCGCCGGCCAGCAGCGCATGGGCCAACCGGTTGGCGCGGACGTCGAGTTCGCGGTACGTCCACCGCCGGTTCCCGTGCACGGCGGCAACGGCGTCGGGGTGCGCTCGCACCTGCTGGGCGAACAGCTCGTGGAACCGGCGGTCCGGCAGCGGCCGGTCCGGTCCGGCCAGCCCTTCGAGCTGCAGATGCAGTTCCTCGGGGGAGAGCAGGGACTGCCGCCGGTGCTCGGCCTCCGGATCGGCGGTGAGCAGCGTCAGCGCCGTCCGGTAATAGCCGCCGATCCGGGCGGCGCAATCCCCGTCCAGCACATCGGTCCGGTACCGCAGTCGCAGCACGTCCCGGTCGTCCTGGCGGGCGAGGGCCACCCGCAGCACGGTGCCGCCGGCCGGACCGCCGTCCGCGCCGGGCAGCGCGAACTCCGTCTCGGGGGACGGCCCGCCGGCCGGGAACCGCCGGCGCCCCAGCAGCTCCGCCTCCGCCCGGTGGGTGTCCAGCAGCAGCTGCCGCCAGGAGCCGGCCGCGGTCGTCAGCCGGCACGGCAGCGGGGTGCCGCCCCGCTCGGTGAGGTAACCGGTGATGATCTCCTGGTCGCCGGAGAGCGCCGCGAGCACCTTGGCGTGCGCGGCCAGCAGCACCGAACTCAGCGGCATCCGCAGCGTGCCGGCCACCCGGCGCAGCGCCGCCGGAAGAGGGCCGGGGAGAGCCGTCTCGTACGCGGCCGTGCCCGGCACCGGGTCGCGGGTCCACCGCGGGATCCGGGTGAAGGCGCCGTCCGTCAACTCACCGCGCAGACGCGCGGTGTCAGCCGTCATGGATGGGGTCATCGGCTACTACCTCCAGCCCTGCCGGTGTCGCCGTCGCAGATCTGCCGGGCCGGGTTGCCGCCCCACTGCGCATGCGCCGGGACGACCTCGCCCTTCATGAGGAAGGAGTCGGGCGCGAGCAGCGCACCGTCACCCAGGGCCACGCCGTAGTGGACGAAGGCGCCGACGCCGAGCGTGCAGCCCGCGGCCAGCGTGCTGCGGTCCGACTTGAACGCGCCGTCCTCCTGCGAGTGGCACTGGACGACGCTCCCCGCGTTGAGGGTGCAGCCGTCCCCGACGGCGGCCAGGGTCCGCTCGGTCAGATAGCAGCCGTCGTCGAAGACCTTGCGGCCGATCCGCACGCCGAGCATCCGCCAGATCAGGTTCTTGAACGGCGTGCCGTTGAAGAGCATCAGATACGTCTCCGAGGGCACCTTCCAGTACCGCTCCCGCCGCCAGAAACGCCGGTCGTAGATCGAGCAGAACAGCGGGACCAGCGGATGGAACGCCGTCGTGACCCGCTCGACCAGCACGAAGTAGAGGACGCCGGACACCAGGACCAGGAGGTTGCCCAGCGCGAGCGACACGGCGCCGAGGGAGTCGTAGAGTTCGGCGGCCAGCGCCGCGATCAGGGTGACCCCGAAGAAGTAGCACCACCGCACCAGGAGATAGAGCGCCATGGTGGCGGCGTTGTGCCGGTTCTTGGCGACGAGGAGGCTGCCCAGCCGCTCGCTGTGCTTCAGCTCGTCGAAGCTGCTGTCCCGCAGGACCGACCGGGGAATCTCGAAGCTGGGCGAGCCGAGGAGCCCGACACCCTCCCGGACCTCGCCGTCGACCGGCACCATCACCTTCGTCGCGAGCAGGCAGTTGTCGCCGGTCCTGCCCCGCGAGGGGTAGGCGATCCGGTTCCCTAGGTAGTTGCGCGGTCCGATGGTGGTCCGCAGGACCCGGAAGGACGTACTGGAGAAGTCGGCGTTCATGACGGACAGTCCGTCGGCGACCATCGTCCCGCTCCCGACGGAACTCAGGAACGGCGTCTCGTGCTTGACCTCGGTCCCGAAGTTCGACCCGGTCTGTTCCACCCGGGACGACAGGTCGTAACCGAGGCACCGCAGGTAGTGCACGATGGCGGAGCTGTCGCCGAACAGCCGCATCAGGAACTTCCGGTTGGTGGTCAGGGCGATCAGCCGGTGCACCCCGTAATGGAAGCCGTACAGCGGATAGACCTTGTCCGCCCGGATGGTCCGGCTCAGCAGTCGCGGGACCGTGGCCTGGAAGAGGAGGCCGAGGGGCACGGCGGCGAAGAAGAGCAGGGACGCCAGCAGGGCGTCCGTGTAGAACGTCCAGTCGCCCAGGGCCGTGGGCCCGGGGTCCAGCACCGAGGTGAGCTGCGGCGCCTCGGCCAGCAGCAGGGCCACACCGCCGACGGCCAGCGGCACGTACAGCAGCAGCACGGCCGCCAGCTGCAGACAGCTGTGCAGCGTCCGCCGCACGGCGCCGCACGCGGCCGGACCCACGAAGCGGAAGTCCACATCGGCCGGCTGCGCCGGTGATCCGTGCCAGGACGCGCCGTCGGGCACCCGCTGTCCGCGGTGCAGCGACGAGGCATGGCCCAGCTGCGCCCCGTCGCCCAGTGCGGTGTCGATGTCGAGCACGGTGGCCTCGCTGATGACCACGCCCGCCCCGAGGGCCACCGCACCGGTCTGGATCAGTCCGGCCTGTGCCCGGTAGCAGTTGAGGAGCGAGTCCTTGCGGATGACGGTGCCGTCACCGACGGCCAGCAGATCGGTGCAGACCGGCACATTGCGCGAGAAGACCGTGACACCCCGCCCGATGTGCGCGCCCAGCGCCCGGAGGTAGAGCGGGTAGAGCGGCGAACCGACGAACAGGACCAGCGGGTTCGCGCGGACCAGCGTCTTGACGACCCAGAAGCGGACGTACCGCAGGCTCCAGACGGGGAACTGCCCGGGCTTCCAGCGGCCGATGAGGACCCACTTCACCACGATCGGTGCGGCACACAGCAGCACCAGGCCGGCCGCGCCGCACAGCACCGACCGCAGATACCGGTCGACGAGACCGGACCCGGCGGAGATCCACCCGTAGCCCCACGCCGTGACGAACGCGACGAGACAGGTGTACCCGAGGAATGTCAGGAGCTGTAGCGCTCCGCAGAGGACGTACGCAGGGGTGCTCGCAACCGCTGGAGCCGGGGCCGCGGCCGGCTGCTGGGCCCGGTCGGCCCGGAGGGACGGCGCGGGGTCGGCCAGTGCCGTGGCCAGCGCCTGAATCGTCGGATACCGATAGATGTCCCTCATCGAGACCGACGGCAGGTCGGCGCGCTTCCTGACCCGCGCACAGAAATGTGCCATCACCAGGGAATCGGCGCCCAGGTCATCGAAGAAGTGCTGGTCGGCCGGTGGTGGCCCGGTGCCCATGACCTCGGCCAGCGTGGCGGCGAAGGCACCTTCGAGTCCGGTGGCAGGGTCGACCGCACCGGCGGCCGGATCGTCCACCCCGGCCGTCGGCGCGTACGCGTCGGACCGGCCGGCTGAGGGCTCCTCCGGATACCGGGACAACTCTTCGAGCGGCTTTCCGACCATTGCGACCTCCCTGGAGAAGCGCCGACGACCGTCGTCCGTCAACCCGGTCCCGCAGGCGCTCCGGTTCGCGTCGCACGGGCAGTACCTAATGTGTATTCGAGGCCCATGGCGTTATGGATTGCTAAATATTGACTTTTCCCCTTATCAAGGATCGCTCCTCCCCGTGGCCCGCAGTCAACACCGGGGCTGACCTGCTCCGGAGCGGCGGGGCGCCCGGCCCCGAGCGGGCGCACTCAGCCGAACGGGCCCCGACCGGCTGCGACCGCCGTGATGGGGCGTCAGCCTGAGAGGGCAGGGCCGACGCGTCCCGGCGCACTCGTTCCCGGGGACACGGTCCGCACCAGACTGACGAGGGGACGGTTCGACACGTTGTGAGCATCTCGCACACCGCATCCGAGGGGCCCCGGCCGCCGGTGCGGTCTGCCGTGGACCGCCAGGTGGACGCTCTGCTCGTGCTGGTTGCTCAGGGTGACGAGACCGCGTTCGCCGGCGTGTACGACGCCCTGGTGGTGCCCGTCATGGGCCTGGCCTTCCGGATTCTGCGGGACGAGGCGCAGGCTGAGGAGGTGACTCAGGACGTGATGCTCGAGGTGTGGCGGAAGGCCGACCGGTTCCGTCCCGAGCGCGGTGCCGCGAAGTCGTGGGTCCTGACGCTGGCCCACCGGCGGGCGGTGGAGCGGGTGCGGGCGGCACGGGCCGGCGCGGAGCGCGAGCGGAAGGCCGCGCAGCTGGCCCACCAGACCCCGTTCGACGAGGTGGTGGAGGCCATCGAGGAGCGGGAGGAACGGGCCGAGGTCTACCGCTGTCTGGCCGGCCTCGGCAACACCCAGCGCCTGCCGCTGGTCCTCGCCTACTACCAGGGACTCACCTACGCGGAGGTCGCCGAGGTGCTGTCCACCCCCACGGGCACGGTGAAAACGAGGATGCGCACCGGACTGCAGAGACTGCGCGTCTGTCTGGGAGGTCGCTGATGTCTGCCGTCGAGGATCCGCACGAGGCGGTCGGGGCGTATGTGCTGCACGCCCTGCCGCCCGAGGAGGCGGCCGCCTTCTCGCGGCATCTGGCCGGCTGTGACGCCTGCACCCGGGAGGTCGCCGAGCTGGAGGCCACCGTCGTGTGTCTGGCCGATGCGGAGGCGGTGCGGCCGCCCGAGGCACTGCGCCGGCGGGTGCTGGAGGAGATCGCGGCCACCGCCCAGGAACAGCTGCTCCGCCGCGAGCCGTCGAGGCGCCGGGAACCACGCCGGGGACCGCGTACGGACCCGGGCCAGGACCCGCCTGCGGACCCGCGTACGGACCCGAGCCCGGAACGCCGTCTGGACCTGGAGGTCTGACCGTCCGGGCGGGCCGTGGACGGCGCCCCGCCCGCGGCCGAGCCCCCTGCCTCCGGCCCGGCCACTGTGGTCCGACCACACGCCCTGTGTGACATAGTTTTTGCACGGGAGCATCAGGGCCGAGCCGGGGAGTTGGGGATGACCGCCGAATGGCGACCTGTGCGGCAGTCGCGCACGCATGAGCTCGTCTTGGAGCGCATCGAGGAGCGGGTGCTCGCCGGTGAGCTCAAGGCCGGGGACCGCCTGCCGCCCGAGCGCGAGCTGGCCCCGGTCCTCGGCGTCAGCCGGTCCGCGCTGCGCGAGGCGCTGCGGGTGCTGGAGACGATCGGGGTGCTGGTCGCCCAGGCCGGACGCGGGCCGGACGCCGGGGCGCGGATCGTACGGAACCCGGACGATGCGCTGGGCCGGCTGCTGCGGCTGCACTTCGCCCTCGGCAGCTACCGGCTGCACGATGTGCTGGAGGCCCGGGTGGTCCTGGAGCGCTCCAGCTTCGAGGCGGCCGCGGAGCATGCCCCGGCGGAGGACCTCGACGAGGCGGAAGCGCTCCTCGTACGGATGCGGGAGCCCGGCGTGGGGCCCGCCGACTTCAACGACCTGGACACCCGCTTCCATGTCGCCATCGCCCGCAGCTCCGGCAATCAGCTGACCTCCACCCTCACCTCGGCCGTGCGGGAGTCGGTGCGTCCGCTGATCCTGCGGGCGCTGGAGACGGCGGAGGACTGGCCGGCCACGGCGGAGGCGCTGAACGCCGAGCACACCGAGCTGCTGCGACTGGTGCGGGCGGGCAAGGGCGCACCGGCCGCCGACCTGGCCGAGGCCCATATCCGCGGCTTCCACGGCAGGCTGGTCGACGAGAACGCGCCGGAGGAGCAGGAGTAGGGAGGAGGGGCCCCGCCGGAGGGGCCCCGCCGCCCCCTCCCGTACCCCTACGGCAGCATCCAGGACAGCGCCGGAAGCGACTGCAGCAGGACCAGCACGCACAGCACCGCCAGCATCGCGACGCTGTATCCGGCGACCTTCCGCAGCAGGGTCCGCTCGCTGCCCGGCAGTTCCACCGCGGTCGCCGCGATGGTGAGGTTCTGCGGGCTGATGAGCTTGCCCACCACGCCGCCGGTGGTGTTGGCGGCGACCAGCAGGGTCGGGTCGAGGCCCGCGGTCTTGCCGGCGGTCTGCTGGAGCGTGGCGAACAGCGCGTTCGACGAGGTGTCCGAGCCGGTGACGGCGGTGCCGAGCCAGCCGAGGACGGGGGAGAGCAGGGCGAAGAGGCCGCCGGTGGCGGCGAGCCAGGTGCCGATGGCGAGGGTCTGCCCCGACTGGTTCATCACGTAGCTCAGCGCCATCACGGTGGCGACCGTGGCGATGGCGGTGCGCATGGTCGTCAGGGTGCGGCCGGCGCAGGTCAGGCCGGTGCGCGCGGTCATCGGGAAGCGGTCGGCGTCCTTCGCCCGGCTGTAGACGAGCATCACGAGCAGGCCGGAGAGGATCAGCAGGGTGCCGGGGTTCCCCAGGACGTCCAGCTTGTAGACCGCGCTGCCGGCGGGGGAGCCGTCGGGGGCGAGGAGGTGGCCGTACAGCCCCGGCCAGTCGATCTGGACGGTGAGGGAGCCGAGCAGCGCGGGCATGTCGAGCCCGCCGAGGTCGAGCTTGGCGAGCGCGAAGACCGCGATCACCAGGAGGTACGGCAGCACGGCGAGGACGGTGCGGCGACGGGTCAGGGGTTCGGCCGCCACCCGGGAACGCTGGTCGTCCGGTGTCGTCGGGTGCCAGAAGCGCAGCATGATCACCGCGGCGCCGAAGCCGGCGAGCGCGGCGACGACATCGGTCAGCTCGTAGGCGAAGTGCGCCGAGCACCAGAACTGGGCCAGGGCGAAGACGGCCCCGGTGACCAGGGCGACGGGCCACAGCTGCCGCAGCCCGCGCCGCCCGTCCACGATGAAGAGCAGCAGCTGCGGCACGAAGAGGGCGAGCAGCGGGCTCTGCCGCCCGATGACCGCGGCGAGCGACTCCGCGGGGATGCCGGTGAGGGTGCCCGCGGTGGTGATGGGAATGGCCATGGCGCCGAAGGCGACCGGCGCGGTGTTGGCCACCAGGACGGTCACCGCGGCGGTGATCCGGGGCAGCCCGAGCGCCATCAGCATGGCGGCGGTGATCGCGACGGGCGCGCCGAAGCCCGCGAGCGCCTCCAGGAGCCCGCCGAAGCAGAACGCGATGAGCATGGCCTGGACCCGCAGGTCGCCGCGGCCGACCGAGTTGAAGCAGCGGCGCAGATCGTCGAAACGCCTGCTGACCACGGTGAGTTCGTAGAACCAGATCGCCGAGACGACGATCAGCATCACCGGGACGAGCCCGAAGGCCGCGCCCTGGGCGGCGGACAGCGCGCCGAGCCCCGGCGGCATCCCGTAGCCGAGGACCGCGACCAGGAGTGCGGCCAGCAGGGCACCGAGGGCGGAGTGCAGCGCGGACCGCCGGGCAGCCATCAGCAGGACGAAGAAGGCGGCCAGGGGTATCAGGCCGAGTAGCGCGGTAAGGGTGAGGCTGTCCCCGACGGCGGCCACGTCGGGGGTGTAGGCCGCCAGGGCAGCGGGCGGAGTGGTGGCCACGGAGTGCTCCTCATCGAGTTCTGCGCGCCGCCCGGCCGGGCTGAACGTCCCGTTCCCGGCCGTCGCGGCGACGTGTGGCTGACGCAACGGCCCTCAGTAGCCCACCGAAGATGTTGCATGTCAATAAGGTCGGACCAAACCGCGTCCTTACTTTTCTCCTTCGGTTCGAAGCGAGTATGGTCGGACCATAAGTTGCAGGGAGGCCCTATGCGCATCGCACTCTTCGCCACCTGTCTGGGAGACACGCTCTTCCCGGAGGCGGTGAAATCCACCGCGGTCCTGCTGGCCCGTCTGGGCCATGACGTGGTGTTTCCGCCGCAGCAGACCTGCTGCGGCCAGATGCATGTCAACACCGGCTACCAGCGCGAACCGGTGCCGCTGGTCCGGAACTTCGCCGAGCAGTTCGGCGACCCGTCCATCGACGCAGTGGTGGTGCCCTCGGGCTCCTGCACGGGCTCGGTACGCCATCAGCACGAGATCGTCGCCGAACGCTACGGGGACCCGGCCCTGCGCGCCGGTGTGGCCACCGTGAAGACGAAGACGTACGAGCTGTCCGAGTTCCTCGTCGACGTCCTCGGCAGGACCGAGGTCGGCGCGTACTTCCCGCACCGGGTGACCTACCACCCCACCTGTCACTCCCTGCGGATGCTGCGGGTCGGCGAGAAGCCGCTGCGGCTGCTGCGCGCCGTCGAGGGCATCGACCTGGTGGAGCTGCCCGAGGCCGAGGCCTGCTGCGGCTTCGGCGGCACTTTCGCGGTCAAGAACGCCGAGACCTCCACCGCGATGCTGCGGGACAAGATGGACCGGGTCACCGGCACCGGGGCCGAGGTGTGCACGGCGGGTGACTCCTCCTGCCTGATGCATATCGCCGGCGGTCTCTCACGCATCCGGGCCGGCACCCGGACCCTGCACCTGGCCCAGATCCTCGCGTCCACCCGCACCGCGCCGCACGTCCTCACGGAGGCCACCCGATGAGCAGTCCGACCGGCCCCGCCGCGCGCGAAACCTTCCTCGGGATGCCCGCCGTTCCCCCGCGCGCCCCGTACGGCACGGGCCATCTGCGCGGTGAGCAGGCCTTCCCCCGGGCCGCCCATGACGAGCTGGACAACGCCCAGTTGCGCCGCAACCTGGGCAAGGCCACCCACTCCATCCGCGCCAAGCGCCTCGCCGTCACCGGTGAACTGCCCGACTGGGAGCAGCTGCGGGACGCCGGCTCGGCGATCAAGACGGACACCATGAACCGGCTGCCCGAACTGCTGGAGCAGCTGGAGCGGAAGGTCACCGAGCGCGGCGGCACCGTGCACTGGGCCCGGGACGCCGTCGAGGCCAACGAGATCGTCACCCACCTGGTGCAGGAGACCGGCAGCGACGAGGTCCTCAAGGTCAAGTCGATGGCCACACAGGAGATCGGCCTCAACGAGCACCTGGAGAGCCAGGGGGTCGCGGCGCTCGAAACCGACCTGGCAGAGCTGATCGTGCAGCTCGCCGACGACCGGCCGTCGCACATCCTGGTGCCCGCGATCCACCGCAACCGCGACGAGATCCGGGAGATCTTCCTCCGCCGTATCCCGGGCGTCGACCCCGCCCTGGACGCCGACCCCGCCCGGCTCGCGGCCGCGGCGCGTGCGTTCCTGCGCGAGAAGTTCATGACGGCCCAAGTGGCCGTCTCCGGCGCCAACTTCGGGATCGCCGAGACCGGCACCCTGGCCGTGGTGGAGTCCGAGGGCAACGGCCGGATGTGTCTGACGATGCCCCGCACGCTGATCACCGTCATGGGCATCGAAAAGGTCCTGCCCCGCTTCCAGGAACTGGAGGTCTTCCTCCAGCTGCTGCCGCGCTCCTCGACCGGCGAGCGGATGAACCCGTACACCTCGCTGTGGACGGGCGTGACGCCGGGCGACGGCCCGCAGGAGTTCCATCTCGTGCTGCTCGACAACGGGCGGACCGCGGCGCTCGCGGACCGGATCGGGCGCGCCGCGCTGCACTGCATCCGCTGCTCCGCCTGCCTCAACGTCTGCCCGGTGTACGAGCGGACGGGCGGCCACGCCTACGGATCGGCTTACCCCGGCCCGATCGGTGCGGTGCTCACCCCGCAGCTGGCCGGGATGCACGGCGCCAGGAACGATCCCAACAGCTCGCTGCCGTACGCCTCCAGTCTGTGCGGCGCCTGCTTCGACGCCTGCCCGGTGAAGATCGACATTCCGTCGCTCCTGGTCGAGCTGCGCCACCAGCACACCGAACAGTCCGGCACCACCGCGGAGAAACTCGCCATGAAGGCGGCCGCCAAGATCATGAAGCAGCCCGGACTGTTCACGGCCGCCCAGAAGGCGGCCGGGCTCGGCCGGGTGCTGGCGGGACGGGACGGCACGCTGTCCCGCCTGCCACCCCCGTTCAGCGGCTGGAGCGACAGCCGGGACACCCCCGCCCCGCCCAAGCAGTCCTTCCGCTCCTGGTTCGCCTCCGCCGAGGGCGCGGCCACGATGCGGGCCGCGGCCGACGAAGGCGCCCGGCACACCGACGACGATCCGCAGGAGGCCTCATGACCGCGACCGCACGGGAGACGGTGCTCCGCCGCGTCCGGGACGCCCTGACCCTTTCCGACGGGGCCGGGGTGACCGTCCCGCGCGGTTACCGCACCGGCCGCACCCTCCCCGACGACGAGCGGCTCGCCCTCTTCACCGACCGGCTCGTCGACTACCGCGCGCGGGTGCGCACCTGCACCACCGCCGCCACCGCGGAGGTGCTCGCCGAGGTCCTGCGGGCGCACGGCGCCCGACGGATCGGGGTGCCTCCGGGGCTCGATCCGGACTGGCTGGCCGGGTACGACGGGGAGACGGTGACGGATTCCGCGGACGTGCCGGCGTCCCGGCTCGACGCCCTGGACGGGGTGGTGACCGCCTCCGCCGTCAGCTGCGCCGAGACCGGCACGATCTTCCTGGACGGCGCCGCCGCGGACCAGGGACGGCGGGCGCTGACCCTCGTCCCCGACCTGCATGTCTGCGTGGTCGATCTGTCGTCGGTACGGACCGGTGTGCCGGAGGCGCTCGCGGAGTTGTCGCCGGAGCATCCGCTCACGCTGATCAGCGGCCCCTCGGCCACCTCCGACATCGAGCTGGAGCGGGTGGAGGGCGTGCACGGCCCGCGCACGCTGGCGGTGGTGATCCGCACCGACGGCTGAGCGGCCGCGGCGGGCCCCGGGCCACCAAGGGGCCCGGCCGCCGACCAGCACCACATGGCCGGGGTGCTGGCCTACATGCTGCGGTTGTCCAGCACCGCCACGGCCCGCCGTACGCGGGCGGTCTCCTCGTCGTCCACGTCCCCGATGAGCAGGTCCGCGGTGTCGCCCAGCCGGCCGCGGACGGTCCCGTCCGGACCGATCAGGGCGCTGTGCCCGACGCCGGTGGGCATCTTGGTGGGGGCCTCCGGATCGGCCTGAGGATCGGGGGCGGCCTGGTCGACGGCGGCCATCCAGACCGTCGCGTCCAGGGCCCGCGCCCGGACCAGCAGGTCCCACTGCGCGCGCTTGCCCGGCCCGGCGGCCCAGGAGGCGGGCAGTACGGAGACCGTCGCCCCGGCGTCGGCGTGCGCCCGGAACAGCTCGGGGAACCGCAGGTCGTAGCACGTCGCCAGACCCACCCGGACGCCGTCGACATCGATGGTCACCACGCGGTTGCCGGGGGCGACCGTGTCGGACTCCCGGAACCCGAAGGCGTCATACAGATGGATCTTGTCGTAGGACTCCTCGACCCCGGGCCCGGTGGCCAGCAGGGTGTTGGCCACCCGCCCGTCCGGCGTCGGGGTGAACATGCCCACCACCACCGTCACCCCGGTCTCCCGGGCCACCGCCCGCACCCCCTCCGCCCAGGGCCCGTCCAGCGGCTCGGCCACCTGACCGAGCGAGGTCCCGAACCGCACCATGGCCGCCTCCGGAAGGACCGCCAGCCGGGCCTCCTCACGCGCCGCCCGGCGGACCTGGTCCTGGACCTTCGCGAGGTTCTCCTTCGGATCGGTCGATGCCGTCATCTGGCACAGCGCGATACGCATGCGGATCTCTTCTCTCTCGTGCCGGTCGGTCTCTTCATGGTCTGCTGTCGGCGCGGCCCCGGCCCTTCGTACCGGCCGGGTGCGTCCCTGACCATCCTGCCTCCCGGCACCCGTCGTACGGCGGCCGCCTGCCGCGGCGGCGCACGCCAACGGGCCGGGCCGGCGTCCCGGAGAGGAACGCCCGCCCGGCCCGTACGGGACCGGACCCTTGCTGTGCCGCGGCCCGCCGGGGCTCAGACCGCGGTCCGGCCCGCCCCCGTACCGGCGATTTCCTCCGGGCGGAGCAGCGCCGCGAGCCGGTCGGCCGGGAGCAGGCCCTGTTCCAGGACGAGTTCGGCGACACCGCGCCCGGTGGCCAGGGCCTCCTTGGCGATCGCGGTGGCGGCGGTGTAGCCGATGTGCGGATTGAGGGCGGTGACCAGGCCGATGGAGTTCTGCACACTGGCCCGGAGGGTCTCGGTGTTGGCGGTGATGCCCGCCACGCAGCGCTCGGCGAGGGTGCGGCAGGCGGCCCCGAGGTGGGTGATGCTCTCCGAGAGGGAGTGCAGGATCACCGGCTCGAAGGCGTTGAGCTGGAGCTGGCCCGCCTCGGCCGCCATGGTGATGGTGACGTCGTTGCCGATGACCTCGAAGGCGACCTGGTTGACGACCTCGGGGATCACCGGGTTGACCTTGCCGGGCATGATGCTCGAACCGGCCTGCACCGGCGGCAGGTTGATCTCCGCGAGCCCGGCGCGCGGACCGGAGGACAGCAGGCGCAGGTCGTTGCAGCTCTTGGAGAGCTTCACGGCGATGCGCTTGAGGACACCCGACAGATGGACGAACGCGCCGCAGTCCTGGGTGGCCTCGACGAGGTTGGCGGCGGTGACCAGCGGCAGACCGGTGAGGTCGGCCAGGTGGGTGCGGGCCGCCTCGGCGTAGCCCGCGGGGGCGTTGAGGCCGGTGCCGATGGCGGTGGCACCGAGGTTGATCTCGTGGATCAGCAGGACCGCCTCCGCCAGCCGGCTCTGGTCCTCCTCCAGCATCACCGCGTACGCCGAGAACTCCTGGCCCAGGGTCATCGGTACCGCGTCCTGGAGCTGGGTGCGTCCCATCTTGAGGATGTCGCGGAACTCCTCGGCCTTGGCCGCGAACGCCTCGCGCAGGACGGTCATCGCGTCGAGCAGTTCCCGTACGGCGATGATCGTGGCGACGTTGACGGCCGTCGGGTAGACGTCGTTCGTCGACTGGCTCAGGTTGACGTGCTCGTTGGGGTGCAGATGGCCGTAGTCGCCCTTGTCGTGGCCCAGGATCTCCAGCGCCCGGTTGGCGATCACCTCGTTGGCGTTCATGTTCGTCGAGGTCCCGGCGCCGCCCTGGATGACGTCCACGACGAACTGGTCGTGCAGCTGCCCGCCGGCCCGGATCTCCCGGCAGGCGGCGGAGATCGCGTCGGCCCGCTCCGCGTCGAGCAGTCCGAGGTCCTCATTGGCCCGCGCGGCGGCTTCCTTGACGGCGGCGAGCGCATTGATCAGGTGCGGGTAGGCGGCGATCGGCGTACCGGTGATGGGGAAGTTCTCCACGGCGCGCAGGGTGTGCACGCCCCAGTACGCGTCGGCGGGTATCTCCCGGTCGCCGAGCAGATCGTGTTCGCGGCGGTGGCCGGCGGCAGTCATGGTGCAGAGGGTCCTTTGCGAGGTGGAGCGGAGGAGGGGCGGGCACGGGTGCCCAGGAGTGATGTGACGTCAGATTGCTTACGGGGCAAGGGAGTCCGCTGCCCGTAGGGCGCCGACCGGGGCGCCGCCCCCGATGACGGGTGCGGTGGCGAACGGGGTGAGGACGGCGGGGTCGACACCGCAGCGGGCCAGGGCCGCCGCCGTCACCGGCATCCGGGCGCGGTCGGCGCCGTCGGCGATCTTCACGCCGACCGCCCGCCCGTCCGGCAGCGCCGCGATCTGCACGCCCTCGAAGCCGTCCTTGGCGAGCAGACCAGGCACCGCCCGGACCAGCCGGGCGACATCCCGCCCGCCGCCGGACACCATCTCCGGGTGCTCGCGCATGGCGTGCGCGACGCGCCCCTCGTCGGTGCCGGGGGCGGCCGTCGCCAGGTGGGCGGCGGCCCGGGTCAGCCCGTGGAGGGAGACGGCGAACAGCGGGGCGCCGCAGCCGTCGACGGTGACCCGGGCGATGCCCTGCCCGGTGAGGTCCGCGACCGTCGCGGCGAGCTCCTGCTGCAGCGGATGGCCGGGGTCGAGATAGGTGTCCAGGTCCCAGCCCCGGGTGCGGGCCGTCAGCAGCATGGCGGCGTGCTTGCCCGAGCAGTTCTGCGCGAGCCGGGTCGGGCCCAGGCCGCGCCGGAGCCACTCGTCCCGTACGGCGGGGTCGTACGGCAGGTCGGGGACGTTGCGCAGCTGGTCCTCGGCCAGGCCGCCGGCGGCCAGGATGCCCCGGGCCCCGGCCAGATGCCGGTCCTCGCCGGAGTGGCTGGCCGCGACCAGGGCCAGCGACGGGTCGTCCAGCGGCGGCAGGCCCGCGCGCAGCAGGCCCACCGCCTGGACCGGCTTGAGGGCCGAGCGCGGGTAGAACGCGGCCTCGATGTCGCCCGCCTGGAATTCCACGCTCCCGTCGGCCGCCAGCACCACGACCGAGCCGTGGTGGACGCCCTCGACGATTCCGCCGCGCACCACATGGGCGACGGGGACATGGGCCGGTTCGCGGACCGCGGGCGGGGCGCCCGCGGTGCGGTGCGGCGGCAGGGTGGTGCGCTGACTCATGATCAGTTCTCGGTGCTTTCGGTGCTGTTGGGGTGGTCCGTGGGGTGGGGGTGTGCGGTGGGGGTGGTCTCGTCGGTGGCGGGGGCGACCGGCTGCGCGGCCCCGGCCGGTGCCGCGGCGGCGTCGCGGAGGGTGCCGCCCCGGCCGCGTACCAGGAACCAGCCGCCGACCAGGGCGGCCACGATCACCGGCAGTGTCAGCACGGTGGTGCGGCCGGCGCCGCCGTCGGCCCACATCAGCACCAGGACGAACGCCAGGAAGACCAGCGTCACGCTCTCGGTCCACGGCGAGCCGGGGAGCCGGTAGCCG
This sequence comes from Streptomyces sp. NPDC058773, assembly GCF_042746015.1. Classification (NCBI taxonomy): domain Bacteria; kingdom Bacillati; phylum Actinomycetota; class Actinomycetes; order Kitasatosporales; family Streptomycetaceae; genus Streptomyces; species Streptomyces sp. NPDC058773. Next base: position 188,808 of record NZ_JBHYPE010000009.1, on the reverse strand, counting down.
GGGCGGACGAGCTCCCCGGCGCGCGCCTTACGCCAGAACATCAGATGGCAGATCATGATGATCGCCCAGGTGCTGAGGATGCCGATCGCCGCGAAGTTCAGCACGATCTCGAACGCCTCGCTCGGCACGACATAGTTGAGGCCGACGCCCAGGACGCAGACCCCCGAGGTGAGCAGAATGCCGCCGTAGGGGACCTGGCTGCCGCTCATCACACCGGTGAACCGCGGCGCGGAGCCGGACATCGCCATCGAGCGCAGAATGCGGCCGGTGGAGTAGAGGCCGGAGTTGAGGCTGGACATCGCGGCGGTGAGCACGACGAGGTTCATCACGCCGCCCGCGGCCGGTATCCCGATCTTGGACAGCACCGTGACGAAGGGGCTCTCCCCGGCCGAGTACGCGTTCCAGGGCAGCAGCATCGCCAGCAGCACCACCGAGCCGACGTAGAAGACGCCCACCCGCCACATGATGGAGTTGATCGCCTTCGGCATGACCTTCTCCGGCTCGGCGGTCTCGCCCGCCGTGACACCGACCAGCTCGACCGACGCGTAGGCGAAGACCACGCCCTGGATGACCAGCAGCATTGCCAGCGTCCCGGTCGGGAAGACGCCGCCGTGTTCGGTGATCAGCGCGGGGCCGGGGGAGTGGCCGGCGACCGGGTGCTGGGTGACGAGCAGGAATATGCCGATCAGCATGAAGACGACCAGCGCACCGACCTTGACGATCGCGAACCAGAACTCCATCTCGCCGAAGATCTTCACGGAGATCAGGTTCACGGTCACCACCACCGCGAGCGCGATCAGCGCGATCACCCACTGCGGGACCTCGGAGAACATCCCCCAGTAGTGCGTATAGGTCGCCACCGCCGTGATGTCGGCGATTCCGGTGGTCGCCCAGTTCAGGAAGTACATCCAGCCCGCGACGAAGGCGCCCTTCTCGCCGAGGAACTCCCGGGCGTAGGAGACGAACGCGCCCGAGGACGGCCGGTGCAGCACCAGCTCGCCGAGCGCGCGGACCACGAGGAAGGCGAACACCCCGCAGAGCGCGTACGCCACGGCCAGCGACGGCCCGGCGTCGGCGAGCCGGCCGCCCGCGCCGAGGAACAGCCCGGTGCCGATGGCCCCGCCGATCGCGATCATGTTGATGTGCCGGGAGGTGAGGGTCTTCCGGTAGCCGGCGTCACCGGCGTCCACATGCCCGCCCGACGGCCGCTGCGCGGCGTCCTGTGCTGTGCCCTGTTGTTGCTGCCGTTCCGCCTGCCGGAGGGATTGCTCGCTCACGCGTGATCCTCGTCTTCCGTGGAGGGGTCCGTGCGGTGTTGCGGCCGCACGATGGTGGTCAGCGTCGTCTCGACGCGGGCGAGGTGGTGCGCCATGGCTTCCACCGCGTCGTTTTCGGAGCGGTCGACGAGTGCCTCGACGATCGCCCGGTGTTCCCTGTTCGACTGCTCGCGCCGTCCGCCGAGCTCATTGAGGAAGGCGGACTGGCGGGCCAGCGCGTCGCGGATCTCCTCGATGACCCGGCGGAAGACCGGATTGCCGGCCGCCTGCGCGATGGCGAGATGGAACAGGCTGTCCATCGCCACCCAGGCCGTGGTGTCGGTCTCCTCCTCCATCCGCTCCAGCAGGTGGTGCAGATGATCGAGGTCCTCCGTCGTGTGGCGCACCGCCGCGTAACCGGCCACCGGGATCTCCACATGACGGCGCACCTCCAGCAGGTCGCTCGCCGCGTAGTCGCCGAAGGTCGGGTCCGCCACGGCACCGTCCGAGATGACGAAGGTGCCCTTGCCGGTACGCGAGACCGTCAGCCCCATCGTCTGGAGCGCCCGCAGCGCCTCCCGGAGCACGGGCCGGCTCACCTCCAGCCGTCGGCAGAGCTCCGCCTCGGAGGGGAGCTTGTCCCCGACCGCGTACTCGCCCCGCTCGATGGCGCCGCGCAGATGGTTCAGGACCGCTTCCATCGCGCTGATCCGGCGGGGCATCTCGCCAGCTGTCTGGCTGTCTGACAGGTTCACCCCGGAATCGTTGATTCCAGGCGGGGGAGCTGTCAAGGGGTGCGACGCAGATCATTTCCGCGGGCCGGGCCCGGAGTGCCGCCGCGCCGCCCCCCGTTTTGGTTTGGTTCCGTGCCGGGATCGCTACTGCGGGTGCGGCGGCGCCCCCTCCCGCGGCCCGTTCGCGCGGAAGTCCAGCATGTAGAAGACCTTGTCGTAGCGGCGTCCGCCCATCGCCACGAAGTCCGGCAGCCGGCCGTATTCACGGAAGCCGAGCGACCGGTAGAGGGTCAGCGCCCTGGTGTTGTCGGCACGGGCGTCCAGGGTGAGGACCTCGATCCCCGCCCCGCGGGCGTCCTCGACCAGGGCACCGGTCAGCGACCGGCCGAGGCCCCGGCCGTGCGCCTCGGCGGCCACCGCGATCTTCTCCAGATCCGCGTGCTGCCGGTTGGTGGGACGGGCGTAGCGCAGCCAGTACCCCAGCCCGGTCAGCCGGCGGCCCGTGTACGCGGCCCGCAGCGCGCCGTCCCCGGTGTGCGCGGCCCGCAGCACCCGGTCGACCAGCTCCGCCACCTCGCCCCGTCCCGGCGGGTCGACCCAGCCGAGCGGCGCACCGGCGCTGACCAGGTCCGCCAGGATCCGGTGGGCCGCCTCGGCGAAGTCCGCGGCCCTCTCCGGATCGGCGGCCAGCTGGAGGGCGTCCAGGATGACGGGCTCGGGGCCCGTCCCGTTCGTCGTCGTGGGATTCATGATCGGCAGCCTAGGCGGCGGTGGGTGCCGCTGCCATGAGCGGCGGCGGGAGCAACGTCGCCCAGAGACCATGGAGTTGGGGGGCCTGGCGGAGCGGCCGGGCACGGGGTGGTCAGGGGGCGGCCGCCCACCGGTAGCGGTGTTCGGGCCGTCCGGTGTCCCCGTACTTGAGGGTGAGGATGATGTGGCCGCTGCGTTCGAGGTGCTTCAGATAGCGCTGGGCCGTGGAGCGGCTGACACCGGCGCGTTCGGCGACCTCATGGGCGGACAGCGGGTGCCCGGCCGCGCCCAGGACCCGGCGGATCAGGTCGACGGTGGCGGCGGAGTGGCCCTTGGGGAGCTCCTTGTGGGGGGCGTCGGCGGTCCGGAAGGCGCCGAAGATCCGGTCCACCTGCTCCTGGCCGGCCTCGCCGCGGCCGCCCAGCCCCTCGACGGTCCGGCGCAGTGCCGCATAGCCGTCGAGCTTGGCGCGCAGCCCGGAGAAGCCGAACGGTTTGACGAGGTACTGGAGCGCCCCGGAGCGCATCGCGTCCTGGACCGTGCCGACGTCGCGGGCCGCCGTCACCATGATCACGTCGGTGCGGTGGCCGAGCTGCCGCAGTCGCCGGACCAGGGTCAGGCCGGTCTCGTCGGGCAGATAGTGGTCGAGCAGCACCAGGTCGACATGGGTGCGCTCCAGTGCGGCCAGCGCCTGGGCGGCGGTGTGGGCGCGGCCGGTGACCCGGAAGCCGGACACCTGGGACACATACGCGGCATTGATCTCGGCGACGTGGAAGTCGTCGTCCACGACCAGGACATCGATCATTGTGACGCTCCGCTTCCCAGGGGTCTTCGCTTCCGTGAGTCCGTCCGGTCCGTCCGCTCTGTCCGGTCCCTCTGCTCCGGGCACTCCGGCTGCCGTGGCACGCCGTGCGTCGCGCCCTCGGCGGCCGTGAGCCGGTGCACGGGAGCGCCGTCCTCCGTGGCGAGGGCCTCGGGCAGTACGACCGTGAAGACCGCGCCGCCGCCCGCGCGGGCGGTCACCCTGGCCATCCCGCCGTAGCGCTCGGCGAGCCGGCGCACCAGGGCCAGGCCGATGCCCCGGCCGCGGTGGAAGGCCACCGGGCCCGCGGACGGGCCTTCCCCGGGGAGCGGCCGGGCGGCCTTGGTGGACCAGCCCTCGGCGAAGATCCGCTCCCGCAGTTCCGGCGGCACCCCCGGTCCCGTGTCCGAGACCCGCAGTACCGCCGTGCCGCCCTCGGCCCGCAGCTCCACCTCGACGAATGGCTCGGCGCGGCGGCGCTCCGCGGCCGCGTCCAGCGCGTTGTCGAGCAGATTGCCCAGCACCGTCACCAGGTCACGCGGGTCGACCACCGCGTCGGGCAGCAGCGTCGAGGGCGACACCCGCAGGGACACCCCGCGTTCGGCGGCGATCGCCGCCTTGCCGACGAGCAGCGCGGACAGCAGCGGATCGGGCACCCGCTCCGCGATCTGCTCCGCGGACGCCCGCTGCGCGCTGGCCACTTCGGTGACGAACTCCACCGCCTTCCCGTACCGGCCCAGCTCCAGCAGCCCGCGCAGTGTGTGCAACTGGTTGGCGTGCTCGTGGTCCTGGGCCCGCAGTGCGTCCAACAGTCCCTGAGTACTGTCCAGTTCACGGCCCAGCAGCTCCAGCTCGGTGCGGTCGCGCAGCGTCACCACCGCCCCGCCGTCCTGGGTCGGCATCCGGTTGGCGACCAGCACCCGGCCGCCGCTGACGGCCAGCAGATCCGCGCCTTCCACCCGCCCGGCCAGTACGTCCGTCGTCCGGCCCGGTGGCAGCACCTCGTCCAGCGGCCGTCCCGCCGCCCGTGCGTCCAGGCCCAGCAGCCGTCCGGCCTCGTCGTTGACCAGCCGGATCCGGCCGCGCCGGTCGAAGGCGACCACGCCCTCGCGGATGCCGTGCAGCATCGCCTCCCGCTCGTCGAGCAGCGCGGAGATGTCCGCGAACGCCACGCCGTGCGTACGGCGGCGCAGCCGGCGGGCGAGCACGACCGCGGCCAGCACCCCGACGGCCAGCGCGGCGCCCGCGTACCGCAGCAGGTCGGGGATGGTGCCGAGCAGCCGTCCCTGGACGCTGTCGTACGCGATGCCGACCGACACCGCGCCGACGATCCGGCCGCGGGAGTCGCGCAGCGGCACCTTGGCGCGGGCCGAACGCCCCAGCGTGCCGGTGTCGATCTGCCGCACCTGCCGCCCGGCGAGGGTCCGGCTGGGGTCGGTGGAGACGTGCCGGCCGATCTCCGCGGGGTGGGTGTGCGACCAGCGCACTCCGTGGGTGTCCATCACCACGACGTACAGCGCCCCGGTCGCGGTGCGGATGCGTTCCGCGGCGGCCTGCACCGGCCCGTGGGCGTCCGGTGCGGTGGCGACCAGCTCCCGGGCGAGGTCCGGGTCGGCGGCGGTGGTCTGGGCGATGGACAGCGCCCGGCGCATCGCCTGATCGTCCAGTTCGGCGCTGAGCGGGGCGAGGAACAGACTCGTGGCGAGCACCATGACCCCGGTGGTCAGGACCACTTGCGCGGTCAGCACCTGCGCAAAGACCCTTCGGGGCCATCGGATCCGCATGCGCTCTCCCTCTGTCTCCGGCCCTCCGCACCCTTGCGGAACCGAATCTTCCTTTTCTTGTGGGGTGTCCGCACGGTAAGCCGTGCGTGAGCACCTGTGTACCCCCTGGTAGACACCTAGTGGTTCTAGCGTGAGCAAAATGAGCACAACAGGGATTGCGCGCAGAAAGGCGGCTTGCGCCCACAAGGCCCCCGGTGGCCCGTGGCGCTCCTAACCTCCCGGGCCATGAGCAGCCACACCAGCCCCGCGATCGAGCTGCGGGGTACGAGCAAGGCGTTCCGCACCCCCTCGGGGGCGCTGCACACCGCCGTCCGGGATCTGGACCTGGTCGTCGCACGAGGCGAGTTCGTCGCCGTCGTCGGCCCCACCGGGTGCGGTAAATCCACCACCCTCACGCTGGTCAGCGGCCTGGAGGAGCCGACGGAGGGCGAGGTGCTGGTCGCCGGCGAGCCGGTCCGCGGCATCGGGGACAAGACCGGGTTCGTCTTCCAGCAGGACGCGGTCTTCCCCTGGCGCACCGTGCTGTCGAACGTGATGGCCGGCCCCCGCTTCCGGGGCGTACCGAAGGCCGAGGCCCGGCGGCGGGCGCGGGACTGGCTGGCCCGGGTCGGGCTGGCCGCCTTCGAGGACCGCTATCCGCACCAGCTCTCCGGCGGCCAGCGCAAACGCGTCGCCCTCGCCGCGACCTTCGTCAACGACCCCGAACTCCTGCTCATGGACGAGCCGTTCTCCGCCCTCGACGTGCAGACCCGGGCGCTGATGTCGGACGAACTCCTGGAGCTGTGGTCGGGGACCGGCGCCTCCGTCGTCTTCGTCACCCACGACCTGGAGGAGTCCATCGCCCTCGCCGACAAGGTCGTGGTCATGACCGCCGGTCCGGCGACCGTCAAGGAGGTCTTCGAGATCGATCTGCCGCGCCCGCGCAAGGTCGAATCGGTGCGGCTGGAGCCGCGGTTCATCGAGATCTACCGGGAGATCTGGTCCTCGCTCGGCGAAGAGGTCCGGATCACCCGCGAGAGGGGGGCACGCCATGTCGCCTGAGACCGCCACCCCGGTCAAGTCCCCGGCCGGTACGGGCCGTACGGACCGTTCCCGGGCCAGGGCACGGGCCGCGCGCCGCCACAAGGTCCTGGTCCACGGCACCCGGGTGCTGCTGCTCGTCGGGCTGCTCGGACTGTGGGAGGGGCTGGCCCGGTCCGCCGTCATCGATCCGTTCAACTTCTCGATGCCCTCGAAGATCTGGGATCAGATGAGCCAGTGGGCGCTGCACGGCACGCCGCAGGGCCCGCTGTGGGAGCAGATCTGGTACACGCTCTACGAAGCGCTGCTCGGCTGGGTGATCGGCGTCTTCGGCGGGGTGGTGCTGGGGATCGCGCTCGGCCGCATCCGCTTCCTCGCCGAGGTGCTCGGCCCGTACATCAAGGTGCTCAACGCCCTGCCGCGGATCGTGCTCGCCCCGATCTTCCTCATCTGGTTCGGCCTCGGACCGGCGTCCAAGGTCGCCTCCGCCGTCGTCCTCGTCTTCTTCCCGGTCTTCTTCAACGCCTTCCAGGGCGCCCGGGAGGTCGACCGCAACCTGGTCGCCAACTCCCGCATCCTCGGCGCGAGCAACCGCCAGGTCACCCTGCAGGTGGTGATCCCCTCCGCCACCTCGTGGATCTTCACCAGCCTGCACGTCAGCTTCGGCTTCGCGCTGATCGGCGCGATCGTCGGCGAGTACATCGGCGCGACCAAGGGCCTCGGTCTGCTGGTCGCGGCGTCCCAGGGCACCTTCAACGCGGCCGGGGTGTACGCGGCCATGGTGATCCTCGCGGTGGTCGCGCTGCTCGCCGAGGGGCTGCTGGCCTTCCTCGAACGGCGGCTCTTCCGCTGGAAGCCCGCCGACACCACGGGCGCCCGCTGAGCCCGGCTCCACCGACCCCCTTCCCGCCTCACAAGGACGTGACCATGCGCACCGTACGGAAGTTCCCGGCCGCCCTGACCGCCGCCGCCCTCGCCCTGACCACCCTCACCGCCTGTGGCGGCGGCACGTCCGGGGCCGCGGGCACGGAGGGCGACAACGGCAAGATCAAGATCATGGTGGGCGGCCTCGACAAGGTCATCTATCTGCCCGCGAGACTCACCCAGCAACTCGGCTACTTCGAGGACGAGGGCCTCCACGTCACCCTGCTCACCGAACCCGCCGGGGTGCAGGCCACCACCTCGCTGGTCTCCGGCGACGTCCAGGGCGTCGTCGGCTTCTACGACCACACCCTCGACCTCCAGGTCAAGGGCAAGCAGGTGGAGTCCGTCGTACAGCTCGCGCACGCCCCCGGCGAGGTCGAGGTGGTCTCGAACAAGGCTGCCGGTCAGCTCACCTCACCCAAGGACTTCAAGGGCAAGAAGCTGGGCGTCACCGGCCTCGGCTCCTCCACCGACTTCCTGACCAAATACCTCGCGGTCAAAAACGGAGTGCAGACGAACGAGTTCACCCCGGTCGCGGTCGGCGCCGGCCAGACCTTCCTCTCCGCCCTCCAGCAGGGCTCGATCCAGGGCGGGATGACGACGGACCCGACGGTCGCGCAGATCGTGGACAAGAACCTCGGCAAGGTCCTCATCGACATGCGCACCCCCCAGGGCTCGCAGAAGGCGCTCGGCGGCCCCTACCCCTCGTCGAGCCTCTACATGAACACCGACTGGGTGAACAGCCACAAGGAGACCGTGCACAAGCTGGCCAACGCCTTCGTGAAGACCCTCAGGTGGATGTCCGCACACACCCCCGAGCAGATCGCCGCCAAGATGCCGGCCGACTACGCGCAGGGCGGCAAGGAGCTCTACGCGCAGGCGATCAAGGACACCCTGCCGATGTTCACCGAGGACGGGGTGATGCCCGCCGAGGGGCCCGCGACCGTCGAGCGGGTGCTGAAGGCCTTCAACCCCAACCTCAAGAACGCCACGGTGGATCTGAAGAAGACCTACACCACCGAGTTCGTCAAGAAGTCGGGCTGACCGGGGGTTCGCCGGCGACCCGCGGTGGCTCAGACGAAGTTGATGTCCGCCCGGCCCAGCAGCGGATCGTCCACCAGCTGCCACAGCGGCACGGCGAAGTTGCCGAAGCCGTAGCGGCCGCCGAAATGCAGGCCCAGGACCCGGTGGTCGGTGAGGTCGATGACGGGGGAGCCGCTGTTGCCGCCGAGCGTGGAACAGTCGTGCTTGATGACGTTCCGGTCCGGCACCAGCTCCGTGGTGGTGCCGGGCTGGAGCCGCTTGACGTTGTAGATGTCCATGAAGATCCGGCGCATCGACTCCGGCTCGTTGCGCCGGCCGTCGTACGCCGGATAGCCGACGCAGTACACCGGGCGTCCGGGCAGGTCGGCGGGCGCGTCCGCGGCCACGGCCAGCGGAGCGGGCAGCGCACCGCCACCGGCCGGCGGGGCGACCCGCAGCAGCGCCAGGTCCACGTCCTCGTGGATGCCCAGCACCTCGACCACGTCATAGGCGGGGCCACCGCCGCCCGCGTCGCCGCCGTACTCCTCACCCATGTCGAGCCGGGCGCCGATGCCCTGCTGAAAGGTCCAGCCGGTGCGGTCGCCACGGGCGAACTCCGCCGCCACATGACGGTTCGTCATCACCACGTCCGGGCCGACCAGGAACGCCGTGCCCAGCCAGTCCAGGCTCAGATGCCCGGACAGCTCCACCCGTCCCACCCGCGCCAGCGACGCCCGGATCGCCGCCCGATGACCGTCCAGCACCGCCCAGTCCCCCTGCTGCGGGGCGAAATCATGGTTCTGGACGAGGATGGCGGGGCGGCCCTCCAGCAGCACGATGGCTTCCATACCGAAGGACTCGTCGTCGTCGATCTCGTCCGCCCGCCCCTCGGCGAGCTTCTCCAGACCGCTGACGCCCGCCGACAGCACCCGCGCCCGCTCCTGCTGGGCGAACTGCGCGATCTGCCCGGCGGGCAGCTCCTCGGCGGGCAACTCCTCCAGGGATTCGGGAATCTCCCAGGACAGCCCGTCCTTCACCCGGGCCGCGACCTCCCGCAGATCCGAGAAGACCTGTTCCGGACCGGCCGCCACCGGCGATCTGCGCCGACTGTGCATTGCGCCTCCTCAGCCGCGCCGGGCGGCCTGTTGTGCCGACTCGATCTCGGCATGGACACCGGGACTGCTGCTGAGCAGATGGCGCATGATGCTGCGCATCTGGGTGCCGACGTTGACGAACGCCGTCGTCCGGCCCTGGAACAGCACGTTCTCCACCCGCCGGGTCCCGCGGTGGAGCGCCACCACCCGCCAGTCATCGGTGAGGACCGGCGACCCCGACGACCCGCCGCGGGTGTCGGTGAAGTAGCGGACATCGTTCTCGTCCGCCTCGTAGACGAGGTTGTTGCGCAGCGCGACCCGCTTCGGCTGGCCACCGGGGTGCTGGATGATGTTGACGGCCACGTAGTCGCCGCCGGTGACCGTCAGCGGTTCCGGCGCCAGCGGCAGCACCGGCCGCGCGGGATCGGCGGCCAGCCGCAGCACCGCGTAGTCGAGTTCCGCGTCCGCGGCGACGAGTTCGCTGACGGTGGCCTCCTCCGTCTCCACCTCGTCGGTGTCGAAATCGAACCGGGCGCGGGTGTGCCGGGCCTGGAGGCTCAGGTCCCCGGCGTCGGCCACCGGCCGTCCGGCCCCGGTCCCGGTCCGGGCGTTGACCACATGGTGGTTGGTGACCAGCAGATCCGGGGCGATCAGCCACCCGGTCCCGGAGTGCGGGAAGCCGTTCGGCTGCAGCGGGGCGCCCCCTTGGTACGGCGGCACCTTGAGCCGGGCCACCGCGCCGCCCGCCAGCGCGCCACCGTGGAGGAAGCCGATCGGCACGGTGTCGTCCCGGTGGACGATCTGCTCCTTCAGCTCCGTGGCGGGGGAGGGCAGCCCGGCCAGCACATCCGGTTCACCGCCCGCCTTCCGCGCCACCTCGTCCAGGGCCTTCTGGAACACCGTGAGCGGAGTGGCCTCGGTGGTCTCGGCGACGGCGTTGCGCAGCCAGATCTCCAGCGGCACCGAGCCGTCCACCAGCCGCTCCACCCGGTTCATCTCGTTGAGGTCGGAGTGCGCCTGCCGGCCGGGCGCCGGATGCAGCGGCAGCGTGCTGCGGTAGCGGGGCAGGACGCCGTCGAACAGCAGCGGCCGGACGGCGGGGTCGGCCAGCCCGGTCTCCACCGCGGCGTCCAGCACCCCGCGGATCTCGTCGGGCGTGAGATAGGCGGTCATCGCTCCTCAGACCCCGCGGGGCCGCTCCCTTCCTCCGGCGTAGGGCGCCCGGACTCCGGCCCGGACGCCGCCTGGCCCGCCGTACGGGCACCGGTGCCCGCGCCCATGGCCGCGGCCACCCCGGCGACGATCTCCCCGCTCCGGTCCGGGACGGCCAGCAGCCGCCGGGCCAGGGTGTCGAGGGTGCCGCGGTCCCGGGCCAGCCGCAGAATGCCGGCGATACCGGTCGGGGCGCCGCCGGCCGGCTGCCGGGACGGCCCCGCGGCCTCGTCCAGGATCTCCATCACCCGGCCCAGCAGCGCCGGTTGCCGGCCGGTCGCCCGGCGCATCGCGGCGCCCAGCGAGTCCAGCGTCTCGTCGTCGGCCGGCAGCCCCACCACTTCCAGAGCGTGGTCGAGCGCGCCCGGGGCCCGGTCGTAGATCTGCGAGGCGACCGCGCGGACCAGCACCGGCCGGTCGGCGAGCACGGCGTCGGGCAACCGCCGCAGCCGGTCGGCGAGTTGTGCGTCCGCCTCCGGATCGACGCCGTCGGCTCCCGCCGTCAGCCGGGCGCGGGCCAGCAGCGCGCCCATCGCTTCGAGGTCCTGCCCCAGACCGACCGCCACATCCTCCGCCACCCGCAGCGCACGGCCCGCGCTCTCCGGGTCGCCGGCCTCCTCCGACAGCCGCGCGGAGAGCAGCAGCAACTCCAGCCGGCGTTCCCCGCAACCGGCGCGCTCCGCCGCGTCGATGGCGTCCGCGGTGGCCCGGCGGGCCTCCTCCTGCCGCCCGAGCCGGCTGAGCGCCTCGGCGAACAGCGCGTGCAGGGGGCTGCACGGAGTCCAGGGCTGCCGTCTGCCGAGCCGTTCGAAGGCCGCCTGGGCGTAGCCCTGCGCCAGCAGATCCTCCACCTCGCGGGCCGCGATCCGCTCCCAGTCCTCCTGGTCGGCGCCGGCCGCGACCTGGTCGGGCGTGCCGCCGCCGAGCCGGGCCGTCAGCAGGCCCGCGGCCCTCGGCGTCATCTCCTGCTGCGCCCCGGCCAGGAACCGTTCGACGCCGGGCAGCCACCGCTCCTCCACCGAGCGCGGGTTCTCGTCGAGCCGCAGCCGGTGGTAGATCTCCTCGGCCCGCGCCTCCAGGCCGTCCCGCCCGGCGTAGTGCTCGACCGCGCGCCGTTCGATGTCGCGCATCACGGTGGTGCGGTCGCCGCCCGGCAGCCGCAGCATGATGGCGCGGACGTCGGCGCGGTAGCGGACGGCGTCCGGCCGGGCCGGTTCGACCAGGTCCAGCCGGCTGAACTCCGCGAACAGCGCACGGGCCGCCTCCGGCGTCGCCACCCGCAGTCCGCAGGGTTCGGCGAGCACCTCCTGAATGATCTCCGGGGTGATGACCCGGAGCACCAGCCCGGGGTGGGCGAGCCGGCGGATCTCCTCGTTGCCGATGTGGCTGAGGATGCGGTCGTAGAGGATGCCCTGGACCAGCAGTTGGTCGACCCGGCGGAAGACCTGGTGGCGGCGCTCGGGCAGGCTGCGGATCAGCTCACAGGTCCGCTCGGCCCCGGCCCCGGCGAGGGTGGCGGCGCGGGCGGCCAGCTTCAGGCTGAGCGGATGGCCGCCGACCCGGTCCGCCAGCGCGCGGGCCACCTCGGGGTCCGTGACCCCACAGGACGTCAGCACGCCGACCGCCGCCTCCGGGTCGAGTTCACCCAGTTCGATGTCGAGCGGATCGACGGTCTTCGCCGGATGCTCGACCGGCGCCCGCCCGGAGACGATGAGCCGCATCCGCGGATAGATGCTCTGGAACGAGAGGTAGATCGCCACCATCCGGCCCACCACCGGCGACCCGCGGTACTGCGCCTCCTCGAACGAGTCGACGACCAGCGCGAACGGCGGGTCCTCCGGGTTCTCTCCGTCCTTCCGGTCCGCCACCGCCCGCCGCAGGACATCGGCGAGCCGGCGGATCAGATCGGTCTCCCGCCCGGTGGCCATCGACTGGAACTCCTGCGAGGAGCGCCGCCCCAACACCGCCCGGGTGGTGGCGAGTTCATGCAGCTGGCTGACCCGCTCCTGCCCCTCCCGCTGGCTGCGGGCCGCCTCCTGGCACTCGTGCGCCAGCGCGTCCAGCTCGGCACGGTGGGCCGGGAACTGGATGCCGAGCTGCCGGGCCGCCTCGGCGATCAGCGTGAGCGGCTCCTGGATCGAGAGGGTGGGCCGCTCGAAGTCGATGTACGCGAAGGGGAAGCAGCCGGCCGGATCATGGATGGTGTCGAGCACGAACTTGGCGAGCAGAGTGGTCTTGCCCATCCCGCCGGGACCGTGCACGACCAGCGGTGGTACCGGCCCGGGATGCTGCATGCCGTCCGGCCGCGCGCCGGCCACCGCGGACCCGCCGGACGGGACGACGTACTCGCGCAGCTCCGCGAGTTCACGGGCGCGCCCCTGGAACGGCGACCGGACCAGCCGCTCCAGGGGTTCGAGGAGCCGGGCCCGCTCCAGGGCGAGCTGCAACTCCGCGGTGTCCGGCAGCCCGGTCGTGCCCGGCACCCGCGAGAGCCACAGCACCGCCTGGAGGGCGTCGGCCAGTTCGACGGCGGTCAGCCGGTCCGTCGCCGGGGGCCGGCCGGAGAGGTAGTCCAGACAGAAGCGCTCCGGACCGGCTTCCGCGGGCAGCTCGCCGACATGGCACTCCAGGGCCCGCCGGGCGGCCTCCGGCCCGGCCAGCCCGCGCAGCGCCTCCTCCCTGACCTCCGACTTGAGGGACCAGCCGGCCTGGTCCGGCATGCCCAGGGTCGTGCAGTCGTCGACCAGTTCCAGGACCGCGCCACCGGTGGCGGCCGCTTCACCGGGCAGCCGCAGCCGCTGGGGATCGAAACGGCTCAGCAGACAGGCCGCCTCCCGGTAGGCGCGGCGGGCCGCGGACACGTCCTGGGGATGCTCCTCGCAGGTGTGCAGCTCCGCGCGCAAGCGGGCGACGAACACCTCCCGCGCCGCCGCGGCGGCCGGAGACGGACGCTCAGAGGGACTGATAGACACGGATGGCCCCCTCCGCTGCCGTGCAGAGCCGACGCATATAGCCTTCGCGGTCGGCGCCGTTCGCCCCGCTGGCCTGCAGCACCTCGTGCACGGCCGCGTCCACGAGCGTGGCGATGGCGGACTCCCGGGACTGCCCGGTACCGAGGATCTCCGGCGGCGCCTCATGGAAGGCATGGTCGAAGAACGTGCGCAGATCCTCGGGTTCGGCGATCCGCGCGGTGTCCCAGGCCAGATTTCCCCGCAGGTCGTAGGGGAGTTGACGCATCGAGCGCCCGTAGCCGAGCAGCACCAGCCGGGGCGCCTGGTCGCCGCGGACGGCGGCGTGCTCGTAAATGGCCATCCCGAGCTGGCCGATGAAGTCCCACACATCGGAGCTGGGATCGAGCTTGTCGCACTCGTCGAGGACCAGCCAGAAGCGCTCCTCGACGGCGGTGGCCCGGCCGGCCACCCAGTGCGCGGCCTCGTCGATCGACGGCAGCAGGTCGTTGAGGTCCGTGGGGTTCAGCGGCGCGGCACCCTGCTGCGGATCGGCGACGAAGTCGGCCAGCCGCCGGACGACCTTGGCGGCGGTGGCGGTGTGCGACAGCGTCACCCGCACCGGACGGAACCCGCTGTGCTGGCCGATATGGCGGAGAAAGTTGTAGGTGTACGACCGGCCGCTGCCCGGCTCGCCGTCGACCAGCAGGATGAAGGTGTGCGGGTCCGCGACGAACCGGCGCAGCGTCTCCCGCAGGTCCTGCCGGTCGATGAAGGCCTCGGTGCCGTTCTTCAGCACGCAGGTGCGGAAGTTGTCCCGGGCGGCGTGCGCGCGGAAGTCCTCCCGCAGCCGGGCCAGGAATTCCTGGGCCTTCACGATGTCCGGCAGCACGGCCAGCCGGTCGATCGTGGTGACCGCCTCGACGAGCCGCAGCTGCCCCTCGATGTCCGCGCGGGAACGGTGCACGAGCGTACGGGCGTTGTCCGTGCTGAGGTGCGTCAGCCGCAGCCCGCCGATGAACTCCGGCGGGAAGCCGTACTGGGCGAGCTGGGCATGCGGATCGGTGGTGTCCAGCAGAAGGTCGCGCACCCACGTGGTGACCAGGTCCCACTCCGTCTCGGTCAACGGCATGCCGCACCTACCCGGTACCGTCGAAGATCCGCTGGACCGGCGTCCTGACCCCGGGCTGCGACAGATAGGCGCTGATGCCGTGGTGATTGCTGCTGTCGTTCGTGACCAGCAGATCGGTGACCCGTTCCTGTGGGGCGTACTCGGGCCGCAAGGTGTGGTCGAGAGCCACCAGATCGCGCAGGTCCGAGGCGTTGCGCCAGGCCGCCACCCCGGCCGGGACGGCCGGCGGCCGCGCCAGGTGGTCCTGCACCTCGGTGATCGCCAGCGGCGATCCGACGGTGACCAGCAGCTCCACCTCCCGCCCCTGCTCCATCAGCACCTCGTAGGCGATGATCGTGCCCAGGCTGTGCCCGATCACCACCAGCGGGCCGCCGTCCACGCCCGCCAGTGTCTCCTTGACCACCTCGCGCATCGCCGGCCCCGCCCCGCCGAAGAAATAGGCGTGCACGTCCTTGAAGGCGTGCTTGACCAGCAGCCGGAACACCGCCGTACGGCCGGACCGGGGCAGCGGCAGCGTCTCCAGCGGGAGTTCGGTACCGGGCTCCTCGGACTCCCCGGCCCCGGCCAGCGTGTCCGCGAGATAGGTCATGTTCCGCAGCCAGTCGACGAGCGCGCCCTCATCGGCCCCCGCCCGCCCCTCCAGCGCGATCTCACCGGCCTCCAGCCGCGCTTCTCCCAGCGTGCGCGCCACGAAGTCCTCCGGCGGCTCCGCCCCGGTCCGGTCCACGGCGGCCGGCAGCTCCTCGAACAGCTCCGTCCGGCCCTCCAGCGGATCCGGCCCGAAATCGGGGAGCGGCGCCGGATAGCGCAGCGGGGCCCAGTACGCCATCCGCGACGCCTCGGCCATGTCCCTGCCGAACAGTGCGGTGTCCCACTGGGACTTGAGCAGCTCGGACCGGACCTTGTTCCCGTTCCCGTGGACATAGACGACTCTGGGTTGCATCGCTCGCGCCTCCGGCCTCAGCTGCGCCACAGCACGATGTCGTCGTGCGAGGCCAGCCGCCGCCAGCGCTCGCCCGGGGCGCGTACGGCGGGCATCAGATCGACGGCGGGCAGCGGCCCCAGCTCCAGCGAGGTCAGCTCGGCGACATCCCGCACCGGCACCTGGTACGTCCGGAACGCACCGAGCGGCGGCGGCGCGCCCACCTGCGCACCGGCCAGCGCCCGTTCCGCGTCCCGGGTCAGATCGGGGCTCTGGTCGAGGACGTACGCCGTCGCCGCCAGTGCGCCGTCCTGGATGAACGCCGTCACCTTCCAGAAGCGCAGCGGTACTTGGACGCCCCGGTAGGGCGGGTCGGAGTCGTGCAGGACGGGCCCGGTGAGGACGACCAGCTTGCGGCCGGGCCCGGCGGCGTGGTCGAGCAGATAGTTCTCCAGCCCCTGCCACAGCTGCTTGCCCTGGTTGACGACATCCGCCTGCGGGACGGCGTTCGGGTAGTGAAAGGTGTCCTCGCCGGCCCGGCCCGCCTCCGCGGCGGCGCCCCACACGGCGTCGAGGCAATTCACCAGAGGGCCCGTGTCCAGGGAGTTGTCGCGGTAGACGTCGTCGCCCGTCTGGTGGGCCCGGTCCAGCCGCGGATCGAATTGCCAGCTGCTCTCCCGCGGCGCGTGCTCCGACAGCCGCCGGCCGTCGACGCAGACCGCGGTGGCCGCCGCCATCCGCCGGTCCGGGCGCAGCACCACCGTGAAGTGGGTGTAGGGCAGCACCACCGTCTCCACCTCGCGACGGCTGGGGGCCGGCAGCGGTACCGGCACTCCGAGGAACTGCTCGTCATAGCCCGCCCGGTCCGCCAGGGCCGACCGGGACGTGGTCCCTGCCGTCGCCCCGGAGGCCCGCGGGGAGTCTGATGGGCTCATGGGACAACCGCTTCCCGGTGACGCGGACCGCCGATCGGTGCCCACCGCGAAGCCACTCGAACAGCCGGGCGCCCCGAGTTCCCTGGCCACCGGCCGTCGGAACACGGCGAACGGGACGCAGCCGCGGGGGCGCGTCCCGTCCTCTTTCTCTGTGGGTACGTCCGTCAACGCGCGAGCCGTACGTCCGCCGTCGGGCGGGCACCGTGGCCTCGCTCAGTCGGCGGGGTAGATGTCTCCGCTGGCCATGCCGCTTTCCTGCTCGCTCTGCGACCGGAGCCTGCGGGCCTTCTCCTCAAGCCGCTTCCGCTCGTCCGGATCGCCGGACCGTTCGGCGGCCGCCTGCAGTTCCTGGGCCTTGTCCCGCATCTGCTGGATGCGTGCGCGTGATTCTCCTGATGCGCTCATGATCTGTCCTTGAACGGTGTGGGGAGAGCTGCATTTCCAGCTAATCAGGGTCGACGGCTCTTGGCACCCGAACATCACGCTCCGTAGGGCCGGGTGTCCGGGAGTGATTTCCCGCACCGTGAAAGGGGCGGAACAGGCGGCACGCCCGGGCGTTCCGGCGTGTCTCCACCGGATGGCCTTCCTGAATGGCGAGAACGGCCCGTAGGGACGTTGGCTGAACCACAGCACGCTAAAAGTCCGCCGAGTGTCAGCGCTTCTGGTGTTTGACGCTCCCCTCGTTCAGTGGAGTCCTCCATGACATCCGAACCAGCTCTTTGTGGGGGCGACGCCGAACTGTCCTCGACAGAACACGGCGAGCACTATCCGCCCATGACCCCTGAGCAGAACTCGGCCCACACACTTCTCTGGGAGGCGGTGACCCAACGGCCGCTGGAGGAAGTCGCCGCCCTTGTGGAACGGCTCAAGCGCAGCGGCGACGTTCCCAACCCCGGCGACGAAGCCCTCCGGATGGCGGTCGTCTCCCGTCCGGTGAGCGAGGTCGCCGCGCTCTTCGACCTGCTCAGAGCCACCCCGCACACCGCGGAATCGAGCCAGGACGCCCTGCGCGCGGTGGCCGTCGACAGATCCGTGGAGGAGGTCGCGCAGCTGATCGAGCTGTTCGACCGGACGAAGAGCGGCGGCGCCGGGTTCCACGGCCTCGCCGACCGTCTCCCGCCCCCCGGTGGCCCCGGCGGTCCCGGTGACCCCCTCGAACCGGAGCGCACCGCGTCCATGCACGTGCTCGACCCCGACGTCCGCCCCCTGGGCCGCGACGGGCAGCCGCTGTACAGCATGCAGGGCGACGCCCCGATGGCCAACCAGCAGCAGCCCAGCCGTCCCCCCTGGTCCCAGCGTCCCGCCGGCACCGTGCCGCAGGGCGGTCCGCGCTGGGGGGCGCCGGCCGATGGGGAGCCCCGCCAGCCGGGTTACGCGGTCGCCGGTGTGCTGCGGTCCGTACTGCGCTGGCCCGCCGCCGTCGCGCTGGCGCTGTGCGGGCTGAGCCATCTGCCGGTGAACTCCACGCATCTGCCGAACGCCCAGGCGACCGCCGGGCTCTCGGTGGCCATCGTCATCGTCTACCTGCTGCTGGCCGGCTGGCTGGCGATGCACGACACCGCCCTGGTCTGGACGGTGAGTGCCGCCGCGGCGATGATCATCATCGCCCTGCACGCACTGTCCCGGGCCGGGGTTTTCGCCCCGCTGGGCAGCGGCCTGGGTGACGCCGCCATGTGGCCCGAACTGCTCGCCGTGGCACTGGCGATCGTCAGCGCCGGGCTCGCGGGTGCGGCGCTGCTCTACCGCCCGCGCCGTATGGGCACGGCCGCCATGGGCGCGTAACCACCGCGGCACAGCGGCCGCCAAGGGCGCGGGCCGGGACCCTGAACCGGGTGTCCCGGCCCGCGCCCTTGCCGGGACCGGCAGGCGCGCACCGGGCCCCGGGCGTCCGGCTCAGTCCCGGGACGAATACCGGTGCAGCACCCAGGCGGGCAGCGCGAACCAGCAGACCATGAACCAGGCGACGAGCCCGGTGACGATCCAGGGAACGGCCGTGTCGTCCATGGCCACGCGCAGGATCAGCAGCAGCGCGGAGGCCACCGTCGCCAGCAGCAGCACGAGCCCGACCAGGGCCAGCCGCGAGGCCCACAGCACCGTCTCCGGCTTCAGCCGGTGACCGGCGAGCAGCCGGTGGAAGGTCACCGTCCCGACCAGCGCGCCGGTCGTGGCCGCGCCCAGCAGGACGGTCACCACATAGATGGTGCGGTCGGTCTGGCCGAGCGTGGTGAAGCGCGGGGTGAAGACGACGGTGAGCAGGAACCCGAAGAGGATCTGCACACCGGTCTGGATGACCCGCACCTCCTGCAGCAGCTCGTTCCACCGCCGGTCGGCACGCTCCTCCGGCGACTCATGGCGGCCCTCGGACGTCTCCCGCGGGCCCAGCGTGTTCACCCGGCCTCCTGCCTCCGCTTGCCGGTGCGGAACGCCAGCTCGTTGTCCTCCACCTCGACCCGCACCTCGTCCCCGGACGACAGCGCACCGTCGAGCAGCAGCCGCGACAGCATGTTGTCGATCTCGCGCTGGATGGTGCGCCGCAGCGGGCGCGCCCCGTATTCGGGCTGGTGGCCGCGGTGGGTGAGCCAGTCCACGGCGCCGGGGGTGAACTCCACGGCGATCTCCTGGGCGTGCAGCCTGCGGCGGGTCCCGTCGAGCAGCAGCTCGGTGATCTGGCGCAGCTGATCGTCGGTGAGCCGGCGGAAGACGATGATCTCGTCGAGCCGGTTCAGGAACTCCGGGCGGAAGTGTTCGCGCAGGGAACTCAGCGCCCGCTCGCGCGCACCGTCGCCGGCCTCCGCCCCCGAGATGTCCGGGCCGAAGCCGAGCACCCCGCGGCTGCCGCTGAGCGCGTCGGAGCCCAGGTTGCTGGTCATCACGATGACGGTGTTCTTGAAGTCGACCGTACGGCCCTGGGAGTCCGTCAGATGCCCGTCGTCGAGGACCTGGAGCAGCATGTTGAAGACATCCGGGTGCGCCTTCTCCACCTCATCGAGCAGCAGCAGCGAATAGGGGTGGTGCCGCACCGCCTCGGTCAGCTGGCCCGCGTCCTCGTGGCCGACGTAGCCGGGGGGCGCGCCCACCAGCCGGCTGACGGTGTGCCGCTCCTGATACTCGCTCATGTCCAGCCGCACCATGCGCTCCTCGCTGCCGAACAGCGCCTCGGCGAGCGCGCGGGCCAGCTCGGTCTTGCCCACACCGGTCGGGCCGAGGAAGAGGAAGCTGCCGATCGGCCGGTCGGGGTCGGCGAGTCCGGCCCGCGAGCGCAGGATCGCGTCGGAGACCGCGGTGACCGCGTCGTCCTGCCCGATCACCCGGGTGTGCAGCCGCTCCTCCAGCTTGAGCAGCCGCTCCTTCTCCTCCTGGGTCAGACTGCTCACCGGCACCCCGGTCTGCCGCGACACGATCTCCGCGACGTCCTCCGCGGTGACCTTGACGATGTGGCAGTCGCTCGGCGGCTCCGCCTGGCCGGCCCCGATCCGCGCGGTGAGGTCGGCGATCCGGTCCCGCAGCTCGGTGGCCCGTTCGTACTGCTCCGCCGCGACCGCCTGGTCCTTGTCCCGGACCAGTTGCTCCACCTCGCGTTCCAGATCCCGTACGTCGGTGGCCTTGGCCCCCGAACGCAGCCGGACCCGGGCACCGGCCTGGTCGATCAGATCGATCGCCTTGTCGGGGAGGAAGCGGTGCGCGATGTAGCGGTCCGAGAGCTCGACCGCCGCCAGCAGCGCCTCCTTCGTGTAGCGCACCTGGTGGTGCGCCTCGTAGCGGTCCTGCAGTCCGCGCAGGATCTCCACCGTGTCCGAGACGCTCGGCTCGGGCACCAGGATGGGCTGGAAGCGGCGGGCGAGCGCGGCGTCCTTCTCGATGTACCGCCGGTACTCCTCCAGGGTGGTGGCCCCGATGACGTGCAGCTCCCCGCGCGCCAGGGCGGGCTTGAGCATATTGCTCGCCTCCAGGGAGCCGCCGTCCCCGCTGCCGCCGCCCGCCCCGACGACGGTGTGCAGCTCGTCGATGAAGACGAGGAGCGAGTCGGGGTGCGCGCGGACCTCCTCCATGATGGCGTTCATCCGCTCCTCGAAGTCGCCGCGGTAGCGGGTCCCGGCGACCACGGCCGTCAGGTCGAGGGCGACCACCCGCCGGCCCGCGAGGGTCTCCGGGACGTCCCCGTCGGCGAGCCGCTGGGCCAGGCCCTCGATGATCGCCGTCTTCCCGACCCCCGCGTCGCCGACCAGCACCGGGTTGTTCTTGCCCCGGCGGGAGAGCACCTCGATGGTCTGCTCGATCTCCTCGCCACGGCCGATGACCGGGTCGATCCGGCCCGCGCGGGCCAGGTCGGTCAGATCGCGGCTGTACTTGTCGAGCGTCGGGGTGTCGTGCTTCGGCGGGGCGCCGTGCTCGGGGCCCGGGTGCCCGGGGCCGTGGCCGTGGCCGCCCTGCGGGGTGGCGTGCGGCTCGAAGTGGGCGAGGTTCAGAATGCGCCCCGCCGCCGAGTCCGGATTGGCCGCCAGGGCGTCCAGGACGTGTTCCGGGCCGATGTACGAGGAGCCGTTGTCCCGCGCCAGCTCGTGCGCGCTCAGCAGCGCCCGCTTGACCGCGGGCGTCACGGCGACGCTGGACTGCTTGGGACCCGACCCGGCGGCCCGGTCGATCTCGGCCGCCAGCGCATCGGGGTCCGCCCCCGCCTGCTGCAGCATGCTGCGGGTCGGTTCGGACGCCAGGGCGGCCCGCAGCAGATGCTCGGTGCCGAGCTCGGGACTGCCGTGCTCGGCGGCGTAGGCGGCTGCGGAGGTCACCAGGTCCCGGGCGGGGGCGCTCATCATGCGCGCGATGTCCGCCTGCCGGGGCATCGACTGCCCCTGCTCGCCGCCCGTGGAGGGCGCGGAACCGAAGAAGCGCGCGAGGAAGTCACCGAACGGGTCCGGGCCGTAACCCTCCGGACCCATGGATCCATTGCTCATGAGTGTCCGTTCCGCTGTCACGGCGGGACCGCGACATGCTGCCTTGTCGGGTGCCTTGTGCTGGTGCCGTGTCCCCGTCCTGCCGGGTGCCCGGGAGGCGCGACGCGACACGTCGTACGACACTCCACTGCTTCAGGATCAGGGCCGGGAACTCCATCCGCACCCGGGCAGCCGGCCCCCGGTACGCCCCGTCCGGCGCCACCTGTTCCGGCGCCGTCCGTCCGGCCCGAGGCGCCCCGCGGCACCGGACGGCGCGCGGCCGCGGCGGCACTGGTCCCCGGGCCCGGCGGCAACGGCGTCACACCTCCTTGTGGATCCTGCTCAGATCGGCGGTGAGTGCGTCGAGCCAGATCACCGAGTCGAGGAGCAGGGCGGCGGAGAGCGCGCGGGACCCGGTGTCCGGGCTGTGGTGCGGGACGGCCGGTGCGACCGCCAACAGGGCACGGATGTCGAGTGGTTGCGGCCGGTCCCCGGGTGCCTCGCGGTCCGTGCCGAGGCGTTGGCCGAGGGACCGGTAGTCGGCGGCCGTCCGTCCGGCCGAGTGCCGCAGCCAGGCGCCGACCTCCGGTGAGGCGATCTGGCCGGGGCGGCCGGGCAGCAGCCGTTCACCGCGCCGCGCGTCCTTCCCGGCGACCAGCACGGCGGGCCAGTCCGGCTGCGGGGCGTCCTCCCGCGGCTCGCACTGGTACTGGGCCAGGCTCTCCTGCGCGAGGCCGATGGCACGGTTGAGGGCGAAGATGTCGGTGCTGCCGGAGCGTTCGACGACCCGTGCGGTGGTGTGCCCGATGGCATCGGCGATGGCCGAGCACAGCGCCGCCATGCTCCGGCGTACCTCGCCGCCCGCGCCCCGGGGCCAGGCCACCAGCCCGCAGGCCAGCCCGATGACGCTGCCCACCAGCACATCCACCAGCCGGACCGGGGCCAGCTGCCAGGTGACCGGGGAGACCTGCGCGAACAGCGTGGCCACGACCAGGGTGAAGCCGCCCTGCGCCCAGGCCAGCCCGCGCAACGGTCCCGCGATGAACGCCACCAGCATGACCACCGGCAGCACCACGGCGTACACCGTGTCCCGGTCGTGCACCAGCGCCAGCATCCCGCCGGCCAGCACCGCGCCGACCAGCGTGCCGGCCAGCGCCTGCCGGACCGCGGACCGGGTCTCCAGGCTCGTGGTCCGGGTCAGGGTGAGCGTGGCGAGCAGGACCCAGAAGCCGTGCTGGAGGTCGAGGAGCCCGGCGATGGCACGGGCCGCGGCCAGCCCGAGCGCGAACCGGCAGGCGTTCTGGAAGATCACCGAGCGGGGCGTGAGGTGCATGGTCAGCCGCTGCCACCACAGCCCGAGGAGACGGGCCCGCGCATACGCGAAGGTGTGCCCGGCGGGGTTCCGTTCGACGGTGCGGTCGCCGAACATCAGCCGGGTGGCCAGGACCAGGACGACGGCACAGTCGGCCGCCTGCACCACCTGGGACCGGCGCCGCAGATAGACCAGCTTGTCGTCGGCGCCGAGCCGTTCCAGGGTGTCCACGGCCCGGCGGGCGCGGACCGGGGCCAGCTCTTCCTGGAGGGCGGTGGCGGACGGCCCCTCGCCGGGCCGCAGCCGCTTCCCCCGCCACAGCGCGTCCGCCGCCCCGCGTGCGGCGTCGCCGATGCCCTCCAGCAGCGCCACCGTCTCCGGCTGGTACCTGCTGTGCGGCCCGGTCCCGGTGTGCAGGGTGTCCAGCCGCGCCAGCAGGGTGCGGACGGCTTCGGAGGCGTGCGCCATGGCCTTGTGGGCGAGCGTGGGGGAGGCGGGCCGGTCCGCGAGTGGCACACCGGAGGGGCGGAGCGCCTCGCTTGCCCTGTGCGCCCGGTCGAGCGCCGCCACGGGCGGTGGCCCGCCGTGGTGGTCGGCCAGCCGCGCGGCCGCGTCGGCGGCGTCGGCCAGCAGCCGGCGGTAGGACGGGGTCTCCGGTTCGGGCATCAGGAAGCGCTGGGCCAGCGCGAGCAGCACCGCCCCCAGCAGGAAGCCGGACAGCCGCTGCCCCAGCGTCTCCGGGGCGTACGGCGGGAAACACGGCAGGATGTAGAGCAGCTGCATCCCGGGCGCCGCCCCGGCGATCCGCGGTCCGGTGGTGCCCGCGTACGCCACCATGAAGCCGATGACGAGCATGCCGACGACGGCCGACCAGGTCTGCACGGCGAGCAGGGTGCCCAGCGTGATCAGCACCAGCCCGGCGGGTACCGCGGTGAGGACGGTCGCGGCGCGCTGCCGCCCGGAGCCGGGAATCCGGGCGAGCACACCGAGCGACACCACGGTGAAGGTGGCGTAGACGGACATGACGAGCAGGCCGAACCCGTAGCGGCAGAGATAGAACGCGGCGCACGAGGCGGCCGTCACCCGGACCGCGTTGCCGACCACCGTGTGGTGCGCCTGCACTCCGTGTTTGCCGTGCTCCAGCAGGTAGCGCAGTCTGCGCAGCGCGGCCCGGACGGGTCCGCCGGCCGAACGCCGCGGCCCGGACCCCGGGGAACCTCCCTGCTGCGGGCTCACCTTTCCACTATTGGCCAGCGGGTCCGGGACCGCACCGCGCAGCCGGCCGGCCGGCGTCCCGTATCCCGCGCCGCACCCGCCCCGCCGTCCCGCCGAGCCGCGTGACACCCGCCACTCACCCTCCGCCCGCCCGACGCCGCCCCGGTCCGCGCCACCCCCACGTCCCGAACGTGTTTCCGTTCGGCATAGCTCTGTCAGGAATGCCACGCGGCGGAACGGGAGTTGACGACGCGTGGCCCGGCGGGGGACCGGCGCGGACGTAGGATGCGGCACGTGACGGAGAAGAGGGGCGACGCCGTGGACACCGTGACCGGCGAGGCCGGGCGACCGGCGCTGCCGGCGACCAGTTGGGCGGTGCTGGGACTGCTCTCCTTCGGCGAGGAGCTGTCCGGCTACGACCTGAAGAAGTGGTCCGACTGGTCGCTGCGCCTCTTCTACTGGAGCCCGTCGTTCAGCCAGATCTACGGCGAGCTGAAGCGTCTGGAGAAGGCCGGTTACCTCACCTCGCGGATGGTCGCCCAGGAGACCGGCAACCGCGACAAGCGGGTCTATGTGATCACCGACGCAGGCATGGCGGCGGTACGGCACTGGGCCCGCGAGGCACCGGTGGAGCCGCCCGTCCTCAAGCACGGTGTGATGCTGCGGATGTGGCTGGGGCATCTGCTGGAGGCCGACCGGATGCGCGAGGTGCTGGGCCGGCACCGGGAGTACGCGGAGTCCATGCGGCAGCGCGCCGAAACGGACGTCGAGGACACCCACGGCGAGGAGGGCTGGGACTGTCCCGCACTCGTCCTGAAGTGGTCGGAGCGCTACTACGCCGCCGAACGGGACCTGGCCGACGCCATGCTGGCCGACCTGGACGAACGGGACCGCCGGCGCCTTTAGTGGGCCCGGGACGTCTGCTGCTCGGCAGCCACCCGTCACATGTGAGGCCGGCCGGGCTGACGACGGTCCGCCAGGAGGCTGTGCGCACGGCTGGGTACGCGGTGCGGTTCGCCGTGGTGCGCCTGGAGAACGTGGAGTTGGCGCCACCGGAGGCGGTCCTGGCTCCGCAGTTGGTGGGACGCGGGACGAGCGGGCCGCCGCGGGCCGAGTGCGGCGAAGGTGCCCGCGCGTACGCTCCAGGGCACTACATCTGGTCCCCCAAGGCTCCTGACACGGACGGTTCGACAGGTCGGGGAACCGCACGCCCCCAAACGCTGGGTCAGTTCTTCTTCGACGTGTTCCAGGGAGCGGCCGTTCGTTTCCGGGACGGCCCGGACGTAGAAGGTGAGCGTGCCGATGTTCACCGCGGCGAAGAGGAAGAACGTGTAGCCGTGGATCGTGCTGATCAGGACGCGGGATGGGGCGAGGGCGTTGTCAGATGCGGGCCGGGGCCCAGTCGGGCGCGTCGCGGATGACCACGGACCTCAAGAGTTCGGCGGAGCGCCGGACGCCCTCTTCCGAACCCACCAGGACGTCTTCGTGCTCGATGTTCAGCGGCCCGTCATAGCCGGCGGACCGCAGCACATAGACGAACTCCGACCAGAAGGCCGCGCCGCCCGGGTGACCGAGGCCCAGGGTGACGTAGTTCCACGACCGCTCCGCGGCACGCGTCGGCGGCAGGGTGTCCAGAACGCCGTTGACGGCGGAGTTCGGATGCTCGACCCGGGCGTCCTTGGCGTGTACGTGGAAGATCGCGGAGCCCAGGCTGCGGATCACCGCGAGAATGTCCGCCCCCATCCACATCAGATGTGAGGGATCGAGATTCGCGCCCACCACGTCCTCACCGGCCGCTTCCCGGAGCCGGTGCATCGTCGCCACGTTGAAGACGAGCTGGCGCCCGTGCATCTCCACCGCGAGCCGCACGCCACGCGCGCGGGCGAACGCCGCAAGGTCGCGCCAGTAAGGGATCGCCACCTCGTTCCACTGGTATTCGAGGATCTCCAGCGTCTCCGGTGGCCATGACGTGGTGATCCAGTTCGGGGTGCTTTCGCCCTTGGCGCCCGGCAGACCGGACATCAGCACGACGGTGGGCACGCCCAGCTCCCCGGCGACCGTGATCGTGTCGCGAACCACCCGGTCGTGGTCGGCACCCTGGACCGGGTGCAACTGGTTACCGTTCGCGTTCAGGGCGCTCAGCGAGAGTCCGCGGGACTCCACCGCGCTGAGCAACTGCTTGCGCGCCGCCGGGTTCGATACCAGTTCGCCGAGGTTCGCGTGCGGGCTCTCCGACCAATTGCCGGTGGCGACCTCAACCGTGTCCAAGTTCAGCTCGGCCGCGAGGTCAAGTGCCTGCTCAAGCGGCTGGTTTCCGACCGAGTCGGTGATGAGTCCGAGTTTCACGGGGCATCCGATCTGCCGTGGTTCGAGGCATGAGGGGAGGGGAACCGCCCTCAAGCGCGGGAGCCTACGTTCGAATGTCATGACATTGCAATGGGTTGGACGCCCCTTGGTTCGGGGAACGTTCCGGCCGGGTCACCCGCCCGTGTGTCACGGTGGCGGTGCGTTTCCCCCGTCGCCGGTAGCGACGTGCGGCGGCTCACCGCCGAGGGGGCGCGCGGGTTCAGGAGATGGTGGGACCGCTGCACGCCCCAGAGGTCAACCGGCCAGGACGCGGGCGCGGCAGTCGGCCGAGGTGCCCCAGGCGTCCCGCAGCGGACGGGCCTTGCGGATCCACAGCGAGAGGTCCAGCTCTTCCGTGTAGCCGATGGCGCCGTGCAGTTGGAGCGCCGTGCGGGCCGCGGCATACCCGGCCTCGCCGGCCGCGACCTTCGCCGCCGCCACCTCCCGGCCCGCCGACGGGGCGTCCACCGCCACCGCCAGGGCCGCCGCACGGACCAGCGGCTCGGCGAACTCCAGCCCGAGGAGGGTGTCCGCCAGCCGGTGCTTGACCGCCTGGAATGACCCCACGGCCACCCCGAATTGGGTGCGCTGCCTGACGTACGAGACGGTCGCGGCCAGCAGGGCGCGGCCGAGCCCGAGCGACTGCGCGGCGGTGGCCAGCCGCGCGATCCCGACGGCGTGCGCGGCGGCCGCGGTCACCGCCGGGCCCCGGGCCAGCACGGCGCCGCCGTCCGGACGGGCCACCCGCCGCGCCGGGTCGAGACAGCCCTGCACCGGGCCGTGGGCCTCCGCACGGCAGACCGTGTCGCCCCGTACGACGAGGACGGCATCGGCGGCATCCGCGTCCAGGGCGTACGGGTCCGCCCCGGCGCACAGGCCGAGGACGGCCCCGCCCGCGGCGATCCGCGGCAGCCACTCCCCGGCCTCCGGCTCCGCCCCGAGCCGCGCCAGCAACGCGGCCGCCGCCACCGTCTCGGCCAGCGGCCCCGGAACGGCATGCCGCCCCAACTCCACGAAGGACAGCGCGAGTTCCACCGGCAGCAGCCCCGACCCGCCGTGCCGCTCCGGAACGGCGAGCCCGAACACCCCCGCCTCCGCGAGCCGCAGCCACAGCGCCCGGCCCGGCCGGTGCTCCCCGGCCGCCCAGGCCCGCACCACGGCGGGCGTACCGGACGCCCCGAGCAGGCCGTCCAGCGTCTGCCCGAACTCCCGCTGCTCGGCGGTCAGGAGGAACCGCATCACCGGCGTCCCTTCGGCAGGCCGAGCAGCCGCTCGGCGATGATGTCGCGCTGGATCTCATTGGTGCCGGCATAGATCGGCCCGGCGAGCGAGAAGGTGTAGCCCTCCGCCCAACTCCCGTGCGCGGGCGCCTCGTTCGTGTCGTCGGAGAGCGTCCCGTACGGGCCGAGCAGGTCCAGCGCGGTTTCGTGCAGCGCGATGTCCAGCTCGGACCAGAAGACCTTGTTCAGGCTCGACGCGGCGCCGGGGTCCTCCTCGCCGGCCGCGAGCCGGGAGGCATGGGCGTAGGTGAAGAGCTGGTAGGCGCGGGCGCCGATCAGCGCGTCGGCCACCCGGTCGCCGAGGGCCGTACCGGCGTCCTCGGGGGCCTCCCGCCACAGCGCGGCCAGCCGCTCGGCGGCCGCGGTGAAGCGCCCCGGACTGCGCAGCGTCAGACCCCGTTCCTTCCCCGTGGTGCTCATCGCGATCCGCCAGCCCTGCCCGGGTTCGCCGATCACGTCCGCGTCGGGCACGAAGACCTCGTCGAGGAAGAGTTCGGCGAAGGCGGGCTTGCCGTCGAGGCGGCCGATGGGGCGTACCGTCACGCCCGGTGCGTCCAGCGGGAACATCAGATAGCTGAGCCCCTGGTGCGGCCGGGCGGTGTCCGGGTCGCTGCGGAACAGCCCGAAGGCGCGGTCGGCGAACGCGGCCCGGGACGACCAGGTCTTCTGCCCGCTCAGCAGCCAGCCCCCTTCGGTCCGTACGGCGGCCGAGCGCAGCGACGCCAGATCCGACCCCGACTCCGGCTCCGACCAGGCCTGCGCCCAGATGACCTCACCGCGCGCCATGGGGCCGAGCACCCGCGCGCGCTGCTCCTCGGTGCCGTGCTCGAACAGGGTCGGGGCGAGCAGGCTGATGCCGTTCTGGCTGACCCGGCCGGGGGCGCCCGCGGTGTAGTACTCCTCCTCGAAGACCAGCCACTGCCAGAGCGAGGCGCCCCGGCCGCCGTACTTCTCGGGCCAGGAGACGACCGACCAGCGGTCCGCGGCGAGCCGGTGCTCCCACTCCCGGTGGGCGGCGAACCCCTCCGCGGTCTCCAGTGACGGCAGCGGCGCGGCGGGGACGTGGCGGGCGAGCCAGGCGCGGGCCTCGGCCCGGAACTCCTCTTCGGCGGCGGTGAATTGGAGGTCCATCAGGCGCCTGCCTCCGGTGGGCGGGGGAGTGGCCCGTCGCGCCGGGGCGTCTGGTCGTGGGCAGCGGGCATCGCCATCGGCCTCCTTCTCTAACAAGTGTTTGGTAGGTTAACGTAGCGCCATGAGCAGCGTCGAGGCCGCACCGACGGCGAGCACCCGCGCCGTTCCGCGACCGGACCGCCCGGCCCCGGACCGGGCCGGAGACCATCCGCTGGAGGCTCGCGTATGACACCGCCCCCGTACGTGCCCGGCCACCATCTGCTCGACGGCCGGACCGCCGTCATCACCGCGGCCGCCGGAGCCGGGATCGGCGGCGCCACCGCCCGCAGGTTCCTGGAGGAGGGCGCCCGTGTCGTCATCGGCGACGCCCATGCGCGCCGGCTGCGGGAGCACGCCGCGGCGCTCGCCGCGGAGTTCGGCGACGGCAAGGTGGCCGCCCTGCCCTGCGACGTCACCGACGAGGACCAGGTCAACGCCCTGCTGGAGCTGGCCGTGGAGCGCCACGGTCGGCTCGACATCGTGGTCAACAACGCCGGGCTCGGCGGCACCGCCGATCTCGTCGAGATGACCGACGAGCAGTGGGGCAAGGTCCTCGACGTGACGCTGAACGGCACCTTCCGCTGCACCCGGGCCGCCCTGCGCCGGATGCGGGCCACCGGCAGCGGCGGCGTGATCGTCAACAACGCCTCGGTCGTCGGCTGGCGCGCCCAGCGCGGCCAGGCCCACTACGCCGCGGCCAAGGCCGGGGTGATGGCGCTGACCCGCTGTGCCGCCATGGAGGCCGCCGCGTACGGCGTCCGCGTCAACGCGGTCTCGCCCAGCCTCGCCCTGCACCCGCATCTGGTGAAGGTGACCACCCCCGAGCTGCTCGCGGAGCTGACCGAGCGCGAGGCGTTCGGGCGCCACGCCGAACCCTGGGAGGTCGCCAATGTCATCGTCTTCCTGGCCGGCGACTACGCCTCGTACATGACCGGCGAGACGGTGTCCGTCAGCTCCCAGCACGCGTGAGCCGCGGCCGGACGGACGCCCGGCCGCCCCGTACCGCCCGGGGAGTTCGCCGCCCGCACCCGGCAGCACCTTGCGGAACCGACCGGCACGTCCGCAGAATCTGACCAGGGAGACCACCATGGCCGAGGCCTACATCGTTGACGCGGTCCGCACCCCGGTCGGCAAGAAGGGCGGCGGTCTGTCCGCCGTCCACCCCGCCGACCTGGGCGCCCATGTACTGACGGCGCTGATGGCACGCACCGGCACCGACCCGGCGGCCGTCGAGGACGTCGTGTTCGGCTGTCTGGACACGGTCGGGCCGCAGGCCGGGGACATCGCCCGGACGTGCTGGCTGGCCGCCGGGCTGCCCGAGGAGGTGCCCGGCGTCACGGTCGACCGGCAATGCGGTTCGTCCCAGCAAGCCGTCCACTTCGCCGCCCAGGGCGTGCTCTCCGGCACCCAGGACCTGGTGGTCGCGGGCGGGGTGCAGAACATGTCGCAGATCCCGATCGCCTTCGCCAGCCGGCAGGCCGCCGCCCCGCTCGGGCTGACCGACGGACCGTTCGCCGGCTCCGAGGGCTGGCGGGCCCGTTACGGCACGGCGCCCGTCAACCAGTTCCACGGTGCCGAACTCATCGCGTCCAAGTGGCACATCTCCCGCGAGGACATGGAGGAGTTCGCCCTCCGTTCGCACCGGCGGGCCGTCCGCGCCCTCGACGAGGGCCGCTTCGACCGCGAGGTGGTCCCCTACGGGGACGTCACCGCCGACGAGGGGCCACGGCGCGGCACCTCGCTGGAGAGGATGGCCGCCCTGCCGCCGGTCGTCGAGGGCGGCCGGCTGACCGCGGCGGTCTCCTCGCAGGTCTCCGACGGCGCTGCCGCCATGCTCCTGGCCTCCGAGCGGGCGGTGGCCGAACACGGGCTCACCCCGCGCGCCCGGATCCACCATCTGTCGGTGCGCGGTGAGGACCCCATCCGGATGCTGTCCGCACCGATCCCGGCGACGGCGTACGCGCTGAAGAAGGCGGGCATGTCGATCGGCGACATCGATCTGGTCGAGATCAACGAGGCGTTCGCGCCCGTGGTGCTGGCCTGGCTGAAGGAGACCGGCGCCGACCCGGAGCGGGTCAATGTCAACGGCGGCGCGATCGCCCTCGGCCATCCGCTCGGCGCGACCGGCGTCCGGCTGATGACGACGCTGCTGCACGAACTGGAGCGCACCGGCGGCCGGTTCGGGCTGCAGACCATGTGCGAGGGCGGCGGCCAGGCCAACGTCACGATCATCGAGCGTCTCTGACGGCCCCCCGGAACGAGCTCACGTGGGACGAAACCGTCAGCGCCCGCACCCAACGTCGTGCTTTGCCGGGCTGCAAAATTCGAAAACTTCTCGCTATCTGGAGTCCCGGAATCCGGCACCTCGTAAAGAATGTTGTCTAGAGTCGTTGGCTCTCTCAAGGGGGCGGCAATAGCGGCGTGATGATGAACTGACCCCAGGCGGTCTGTAATATTCACCCTTTGAAATTCTTCTAGACCTTGTCGGCGCATCCATTCATTTGCAGCTTTGATGTCGTCCTCGTATATTTCAACTATCTTGGCGTAGCCGTCGACGTTCCTCATGCCTTCCGCCATGCGGGCCTGCATTGTTTCTGCTGTTCCTGGGCGCTCGGCGGCGATGTGCATCAGCCTATCCAGATTGCCAAGGTAGCGAATTGAAAGCCATGCAATAGAGGTCGCAATGATTACCGTAATCGCGGAGGTGAGCGCCGTGTTCCTTGATAGGGCTGCTGTATAGAATTCCCCTATCGAGCTCAAATTCACGAATGTTAAAGTCAGGGCAACTCCCAGGGCGCCGAAAGTTAGGGATGCCAGGTTGATCAAATTCGTGCGAGCGCGATCTATGCGGACCTTAATTCCTGGACGTGCCGCCCGCAGGGGATACGTTATAAGGCTTAGGCGATCTTGCGCCCATTGCCCTGTAACTCTCATGATGGGACCTTTGGTCAATCACCTTCAGTCAAACATGCGAAGCCAACGCGTGCCACTGCGCAATTGATTGAGTCGTTTATTATTCCCGGTTCAATGAACTGCGTCGCTGACATCCACGAGTGACATCAATGGCGCCACACCCGGGCACCCCTGCACGGCTCAGCACATTCGAGCCGACCGTCCACTGACACCCCCGAGCCGCGCTCGGATGGAACTCCTAAGGCAGGCGTCGGCGCATGCCAGATCAGGCGGACAGTCACGGTCAACGCGGGTGCGTGGGAGTGCAGTGATTGCGTTGCAAAGGAGGAGACTGCTCGTCGCGTGACCACCACAGATGTGCTAGAGGTCACCGCCAGGCTTACAAAGCAGCGATCGTGAAGCCAGCGCACCGTCGTAGTAGCTCCGACCGCCCTATGGGCCGGCCTTTCGCCACCTGAGCGCTTCTTCCCGCGCTGCGTTGCCCAGAGCTAGCGCGGCTTCCACAGGGAGCGACAGTCGGAGTACTCCCGAGCCATCAGTTGTTGTCGATGCCGTCGACATGACGTGGGTCGTGTCGATGCCGGCCTCATCCATTGCGCCCTTCAGCTCCGTCGCAGCGTCGACGGCGCTCCGCCAGTCGGCCAGGTAGTCCACTCCGCGGACCCACATCCAGCCGTCCGGTTCCAGAGCCTCGTCGTCGAAGTTCGGGTCCATCGGATCGTGCTGCACAGAACGTCACTCCCAGGAGCAGCAGTTGATTACCTGGGGCTGTCCCCCGCCGGTCAGCGGGCATGACTGCCGCCCCAGTACCATCGGCACCGGGGTCCGCGAGGGCTCCGGACCGGACCACCCCGAATGCTGTCCAGGCGAGGGGGTCCGGTCTCACATGTCTTGGGTCAGCCGTTGTCAGGGGTGCTGATGACGACAAGCGGCACGACTATCGCCGCCCAGAAGGCCACGATCAGAATGCTGAATAGTCGCTGTCTCACAGGCACTCACCGTCCGTCGGCGTCATGCGCCAGAACCGTGTGACGGTCTCGCGGTACCCGCGGTGTGAGGGGTGTTGGCCGGTATGCGAGAAGGCCCAGTCGCGTGCGGTCTCGAACTCTTCCGAGGGGTCTGCTGCGGCGTTGCAGGACATGCACTCCAACTCGTGCACCATCTCGGGGGCTTCCGGAGCGGTCTCCGGTCCCATCGTCCATCTGAGATAGCGGAAGACGGACCTGGTCACAGCCCGCTCCTGCTGTGAGCGTTGAGTTCTGCCACTCGTGAGCTCAGATCGTCACAGGAACCGAGTGCGCGTAGATCCTCCGGACGTGCGTCCCATTCGATCCCGCCTTGGGGCGGACGCAGTTGTACGTGCGACCACATGACGTCCATGACCCG
Source organism: Streptomyces sp. NPDC058773 (assembly GCF_042746015.1). NCBI lineage: Bacteria > Bacillati > Actinomycetota > Actinomycetes > Kitasatosporales > Streptomycetaceae > Streptomyces > Streptomyces sp. NPDC058773. Next base: position 155,719 of record NZ_JBHYPE010000009.1, on the reverse strand, counting down.
GCCGACCCGGCCGCTCCTGGTGTCCAGCGTCAAAGTGCCCACCGCAGGGGCTTTCTTGTCGCTCATGCAAGGAGGATCACGGCGATGCCCAGGACGTAGGAACCTCACCCAAAGCCCATTTTGGGACGTCCCAGAGGAGGTAGAACGTCCCTAGCAACGTCCCAACTTCCAGGGAGAGACTGCGGATGCCGAACGAGAGGCTTCGAGCCGCCATGGCAGCCGGAGGGTGGACCCATGCCACCCTCGCAGCCAGGGCTCAGGTGGACCCCAAGTCCGTGGAGCGATGGGTCAACTTGGGCCGGACCCCGCGACGGGCGACGGCCCTGCTGGCGGCTGAGACGTTAGGAGAAGACGTGCATGCACTTTGGCCGGCGCTCAGGCAAGCACGCTCCGCCCGCGCTGTCAGCTCAGAGCTGGTCGCGTTGTACGACCAGCGGGCGGACGTTCCCGTATCCACGTTCACGGACATGCTGGCGGAGGCCCGCGAGAACATCGACGTACTCGTCTACGCGGCGGTCTTCCTGCACGAGGGGTTTCCCCGCCTGAACGATCTGCTCCGTGAGCGTGCCACCGAAGGGTGCTCTGTACGCATCGCGTTGGGTGATGCGGAGAGCGAGAACCTGCGGAAGCGCGGCGAGGAGGAACGGTTCGGGCACGGCATCGAGTCGCGTTGCCAGCTCGCTCTCATGCACTACCGGTCGATCCTCGGGGTACCCGGAGTCGAGATCCGGACCCACGGAACCACGCTGTACAACTCCATCTACCGGGCGGACGATCAGCTCCTGGCCAATGCCCACGTCTGGGGCGTGAACGCCTATGGGGCACCGGTATGGCACCTTCGTCGCAACGGGGATGGTGGAATCTTCGACACCTACGCCCAGAGCTTCGACGCGGTCTGGACGACGGCGAAGCCTGTACCCGAGGAGTGAACCCTGTCGCGCACCGAGTACTACGACGATCCCGATGCCCCCGAGCCCAACAGCCTCGTCGTTGCCGCTTCAGCTGTGGTGACCGACGACGAGGGCCGCATCCTGCTCCAGCGGCGCCGGGACAGCGACCTCTGGGCCCTGCCCGGCGGTGGCATGGAGATGACCGACTCCCTTCCTGGCACCGCGGTCCGGGAGGTCAAGGAGGAGACCGGGCTGGATGTGGAGATCACGGGGCTGGTGGGCACGTACACCGATCCCCGTCACGTGATCGCCTACACGGATGGAGAGGTGCGGCGGCAGTTCAACGTGTGCTTTACCGCGCGCCTCGTCGGAGGGCAGCTTGCCATCTCGGACGAGTCCACGGAGCTGCGGTTCATCCAGCCCGATGAGATCGGCGATCTCCCGATGCACCACACGCAGCAGCTCCGTATCCGGCACTTCCTTGAGCATCGGGAGCGCCCCTACCTGGGGTGATGCGGCTCGTAACGGGGGCAGTCGTCAGTCGGCACCGGCGTGATGACCGTTGGGCAGAACCGTCCCCCGTTCGCCTCCGACGGGCACTTAGCTTGAGCGCAGTCCCGGCGAATCTGTCAGCCCGTGCGATCCGATCAGCGTTCCGCGGAGTGAGGCGAGTCTTTGCCGCGGCTCCCAACGGAATGGATGTGAAGGTGCCTTGAACTTAAAGGCGGCGTAGAACCTGTGCCTCCGCCCGCTCGACAAGCGTACGGCCGTATGCGTGCACGAGGGAGAGATGGAAGAGGGACGGTGCCAATGGTGCCCAGCGGTGGATGCGGTTGGTGCGCAGCATGTATTTGACCACCGTTGCCGGCCGGAAGGGAACGTAGTCGATGGTCTGGTGCTCCCAGCGATCGGCGACACCCCTGCTGATACGCGCTTGTAGATCCGCGCTCGAGAGGTCCTTCAGCCTGGCATGGAAGTGACCACTCCAGTGGCGCTTGTCTATGTCCAGGACGAAGGCCAGCAAATCGAGAGAGTATTCGTGGGGCTCCAGGGACAATTCCTCCCGCATCCCGCGACGAGCCACCGCGTGCAGGTCCGGTGCGCTCCGGCCCGAAGAATCGATGTGCCTCGAAAGGCCCTCGTTGACGGAGGAGTTCCAGACGTCCGGTGCCATGCGCACCCGGTTGCTGCGTTGGCTCACGACGAGCATGTCGTCGGCGGTGACCACGGCGACGTTGACGGCGAAGCTGCACTGGAGAAAGGACGGAGCTGTCAGTGGGTCGTCGGGATTCAGATAGCGGGTCCGCGGTGTGGTGCCGTCAGAGAGCCTACGGTCCAGTTGCTGAGCGGCGAGGAACGTGTAGTAGTCCGTAGGGCGCAGCCTCAGGTGAATTTCGGGCGTCTCGTCGAGAGGGGTGCGGGAGATGTCGAAGGACTCTACGGCGTAGCGGGGACCGTTCCACAGCGGCGTGCGTCCCTCCGCCCGCAATCGCTCGCCCTCTTCGGCGATTTCGTCTCGCCAGTCGGCCATATCCGGTGGCAGAACCACCTCTTCGTCGAGCACTTGGACGTTGATGGCTGCCGGGGGCACGGGAGACGATCCGTCGCCTTCGACGATCAATGCGGAAGTCCGCAGGGGCCCGAGCGAGAACGTCTGCCAGACGGGCCCCGACTCCTCCCGCCGTCGCATGGCGTGAATCGCGGTCGTGGAGCGCTTGCGTAGTCGGTACCAGGTGTCCTGCAGCGGCTGTTGGAACAGCACGGCGCAGATCATGCCGAGCACGGCACCCACCAGTCCGTTGGCAACATCGATTCCGTCCATGCCAGAGACGGTAAGGATCTTGACGCTTCCGGGAGACCTTAGTGCCTCATCCGTTACCCGGTGGCCCGGCCGGCCGGTTGCGTCGGTGGGAAGGCCGGCGCACGTTGACGCCACGACGGCAGCGCGCCAGCAAGGACATGCCACCACGGACCGGGAGCGAGCTGCGTGGGCTACTCCTCCGTGGCTTCCCGGCGCAGGCGCAATGGCCGTCGGGCACGACCGGCCCCAGTTCCTCTCCGACGGGGCACTTAGCTTGACCCCCGTCCCGCTCAGCCCCTCGTGCCCGACGGCAGCCCGGCCAGTGTCCGGTGCGCCTCGGCCATGATCCGTCCGACCAGCTCCGCACACGACGGCAGATCCTCGATCACCCCGGCGACCTGCCCGGACGCCATCACCCCGAGATCGGTGCGTCCGTCGACCATCGACGCCTTGAGCAGCATCGGCGTGTTGGCCGCGAGCAGGACCTGACTCCAGGACAGGTCCCGGCCCCGTCGCATCGCCACGCCGTCCCGGAGCAGCCGCGCCCAGCTCAGCCCGGACACCTTCCGGAACGACGCGGCATGGCGCACAGCGCGGAGCAGCGCGGCGCCGCGCCCGGACCGCTCCAGCGCCTCGACCAGTTCGCTGCGCAGCATCCGGTGCGGCATCCCGTCCACCTTCGTGGTGACGGTGACGTCCTGGACGGCCGCCGCGAGATAGCGGGCCTGGACGGCCGGCGGCACCGTGCTGTCCGACGTCAGCAGGAAGCGGGTGCCCATCGCGACCCCGGCCGCCCCGTACGCCAGCGCCGCGACCAGTCCGCGGCCGTCGAAGAAGCCGCCCGCGGCGATCACCGGGATGTCCACCGCGTCCACGACCTGCGGGAGCAGCACGGACGTGGCGACGCTCCCGGTGTGCCCGCCGCCCTCCCCGCCCTGGACGACGACCGCGTCCGCGCCCCAGGCCGCGACCTTCTCGGCATGGCGGCGGGCCCCGACGGACGGAATGACCACCACGCCCGCGTCCTTGAGCCGGGTGATCAGTTCACGGGACGGCGCCAGCGCGAACGAGGCGACCCGTACGCCCTCCGCCACGACGAGGCGCACCCGCTCCGCCGCGTCCCCCGCGTCCGCCCGCAGATTGACCCCGAACGGCGCGTCCGTACGGGACTTGACCTCGCGCACCGCCGCCCGCAGCTGCTCGACGGTCATGGTGGCCGAGGCGAGGATGCCCAGCGCGCCCGCGTTGGCCGCCGCCGACACCAGCCGGGGCCCGGCCACCCACCCCATTCCGGTCTGCACGAGGGGGTGGCGCACCCCGACGAGCCGGGTCAGCGGCGTCTCGATCCCGGAGCCGGCCGTCATACCGGCGGCACCTCGCGGTCGCGCAGCCCGTCCGGGTCGAGGACGGTACGGATCAGCCGCAGTTCCGTCGCGGTGGGCTCCCGGGTGTACGGCACCACGTCGGGCAGGGCGAGCGGGAACCCGGTGGCCGCCTGGACCTCCGCCGCCGTCACCCCGGGATGGCAGGACGCCAGTCGCATGGCCCGGTCCGGGGTCGCGAAGTCGAGGACGCCGAGGTCGGTGACCACCCGCGGAATGCGGTGGTAGCGGGTCGCGGACGGGCCGGCCGCGGCCGCACTGTCGAAGCCCACCCCGCAGATCATGTCGACCTTCTCGACGAAGACCCGCTGGGAGTGCCTGGGCACCCAGTAACTCACCGGATTGTTGAGGGTGTTGACGGGTGCACCGCGCACCCCGAGGAGCTGGCGGGCGGGCCGGCGCCAGTCGCCGATGCAGGAGATGTTCTGGTTGCCGAAGCGGTCCAGCTGGCTCGCGCCCATCATCACATGGCGCCTGCCGCCGGTGACCATGGCGAGATGCCGGCGGTAGGGGAGCCAGCCCTCGGCGCCCCCGTCGAGTCCCACCAGCGTCGCCTCGCCGTCGGTGAGCAGCAGCTCGGGGGAGAAGGTGTGTTTGGCGAGCCGGGCGCCGATCGACGGGATCAGCCCCATCGGGCTGGCGAGCACCTCGCCGTTGTCCCGCCAGGCCTCGGCGCAGGCGAGCACGCAATACTCGGCGCGGGTCGTGGTCGTCCTGCTCACTTCTGCTCCTCGTGCCAGTTCTGGACCGCGGACTGATAGGCCTTCTCGTCCCCGGACAGGAACCGCTCGGCGAACTCCGGCCAGGGCGTGGTGGCGTACAGCTTCTGGAAGGCCTCGTCACGGCGGTGGTCCGGGGCGCAGGAGGTGAAGTGCGCGCCGTTGGGGGCCTCGACGACCCCGGTGACCGTGTGCCGGTTCACCAGCAGGGTCTGCGGCACGGCGGCGCCGAAGTCGTCCACCAGCCGCTCGCAGGAGAGATAGGCGCGGTCCGCGGCCTCGCAGAACAGATCGTCGAAGTACGGGTCGGGGCCGAGGTACTGGCCGTTGCCGAGGCGGTCGGCACGGTTCAGATGGACCAGCGCGGCGTCCATGCGCAGGGCCGGCACGGCGACCAGGGTCTCGCCGTCCTCGTACGGTGAGGTGACGGTCCGCAGACCGGGGTTGACCCGCAGGACGTCCGAGCCGAGGCCGGCCCGTACGGGGAGGAACGGCAGCCGGTTCGCGGCGGCGTGCAGCCCCCACATGAACATCGCCTCGTCGATCTCCATCAGCTCGAACGCACCGCGCTGACGGGCCGCGCGGAAGTGCGGTTCGAGCGGGATCGAGTCCAGCGTCACGAACGCCGTGACCAGCTTGCGGATCCGGCCCGCGGCGGCCAGCAGCCCGACGTCGGGTCCGCCGTACGAGATCACGGTGAGATCGGTGAGGTCGGAGCGGAGCAGCGCGCGCACCAGCGCCATCGGCTTGCGGCGTGACCCCCAGCCGCCGATGCCGAGGGTCATCCCGCTGTGGAGCCGGGAGACGACCTCCTCGGGTGTCATGATCTTGTCGGTCATGGCTCAGCCCTCCTTCGCGGGTGCGCCGTGCGGTGCGTCGTGCGGTGTGCCGAAGGTGTCGCGGACGCGGTCGGCGACCCCGCTGAGATTCGCCTCGAAGGTGAAGCCCTGCTCGAAGCGGTAACTGCGGCGGACGTCGACGGGGTCGATGCCGTTGAGCGCGGCCTTGGCGAGCCGGAGGAGACTGCCGTCCTTCCGCGCGATCTCCCGTGCCAGGTCCCGTGCCGCGGCGAGCAATTCGCCGCGCGGTACGACCCTCCAGACCGAGCCGTGGGCGTGCAGTTCGGCGGCGGTGGCGGTGCGCGAGGTGTAGTAGAGCGCACGCATCAGATGCTGGGGGACCAGCCGGGCCAGATGGGTGGCCGCGCCGAGTGCGCCGCGGTCCAGTTCCGGCAGCCCGAAGGTGGCGTCCTCGCTCGCCACGATCGCGTCCGCGTTGCCGACGAGACCGATGCCGCCGCCCAGACAGTGGCCGTGCACCGCCGCGACCACCGGAACCTCGCAGGCGTACACCGCCGAAAAGGCCTCGGCGCAGCCGTGGTTGGCACCGATCAGGACACCGTGGCCGCCCGCCGCGGTGTCCCGCTGCATCTCCTTGATGTCGACGCCCGCGTTGAAGCCGCGGCCCGCGGCGGTGAGGACGACACAGCGGACACCGGGGTCGTGGCCGGCCGCCCGCACTGCGTCGGCGAGGTCGTACCAGCCCTGTACGGGAAGGGCGTTGACCGGCGGGAAGTCGACGGTGACGACGGCGACGCCCTGGTCCGGTGTGGAGGTGGAGACACCCATGAGGCGATCAGCTACCTTTCCACCAAGCGTTTGTTAGGTAGCGAAGCTAGCAGCGGATCGCGCGCTGCGGGAGGGGTGCCGAATGAGCCTGACCCTCGATCTGACCGGACGGGTGGCCGTCGTCACCGGTGGCACCCGGGGCGTCGGCGCGGGGATCGCCCGCGCGTTCCTGCAGGCCGGTGCGGAGGTCGTGGTCTGCGCCCGGCGGCCGCCGGACACCCCCGTCACCGCGGCCGGCCGCACCGCGCGCTTTTGCCCCCTCGACCTGCGCGACCCGGCCGCCGTCCGGGCCTTCTTCCCGCGGGTCGCCGCGGCGTACGGGCGGCTGGACTGCCTGGTCAACAACGCCGGAGGCACCCCGTACCGGCTGCTCGGGCAGACCGCCGCCGAACGGCACGCCCGGGTCGTCGAACTGAACCTGCTCGCCCCGCTGACCGCCTCGCTCGCCGCGTACGAGGTGCTGCGCGACGGGCCGGCCGGCGGTTCGGTCATCATGATCGGCAGCGTCAGCGGCACCCGGCCCTCGCCCGGCACCGCCGCCTACGGCGCGGCCAAGGCGGGCCTGGAGCAGCTGGCCCGCTCCATGGCCGTCGAATGGGCTCCCGCGGTCCGGGTCAACACCCTGGTCCTCGGCATGGTGCGCACCGAACTCGCCGCTGTGCACTACGGGGACGCGGCGGGCGTCGCCGCCGTCGGCGCCACCGTCCCGCTCGGCCGGCTCGCCGAACCCGCCGAGATCGGCGATGCCTGCGTCTTCCTCGCCTCCGACCGCGCCGCGTATGTGACCGGCGCGAGCCTGCTGGTCCACGGTGGCGGTGAGCGCCCCGCCTTCCTCGACGCCGCCACCGTCAACCACCCCACGCCCGAAGCCCCCGAGGAGATCCGCCATGACGGAACAGGAGAGCTGAGATGACCGGAACCGGAATCTGCGCGGGACGCGTCGCCGTCGTCACCGGAGCGGGCCGCGGTCTGGGCCGCGCCCATGCCCTGGCCCTCGCCGCGGCCGGAGCGCAGGTCGTGGTGAACGACCTCGGGGTGGCTGCCGACGGCGCCGGCGCCTCGGCCGGACCGGCCCAGCGGGTCGTCGACGAGATCCGCGCACACGGCGGCGAGGCCGTCGCCCACACCGGCGACATCACCACCACCGACGGTGCCGCCTCGCTGGTCACCACCGCCCTGGACGCCTTCGGACGCCTCGACGCCCTGGTCAACAACGCCGGGTTCCTGCGCGACCGGATGCTGGTCAACCTCGACGAGGACGACTGGGACGCCGTCATCCGCGTCCACCTCAAGGGCCATTTCCTGCCGTTGCGGCACGCCGCCGCGCACTGGCGCGCCGCGTCCAAGGCCGGCCGTATGCCCGACGCCCGGATCGTCAACACCGGTTCCGGCGCCGGGCTGCTCGGCAGCGTCGGCCAGGGCAACTACTCCGCCGCCAAGGCCGGCATCATCGGCCTCACCCTCGTCGCCGCCGCCGAACTGGCCCGCTACGGCGTACAGATCAACGCCCTCGCCCCGGCCGCCCGGACCCGGATGACCGAGCAGACCTTCGCCGCGACGATGGCGCCGCCCGCCGACGGGGAGTTCGACGCGATGGCCCCGGAGAACGTCTCCCCGCTGGTGGTCTGGCTGTCCTCCGCCGACAGCGCCGGGGTGACCGGCCGGGTCTTCGAGGCCGAGGCGGGCCGGATCACCGTGATGGAGGGCTGGCGCCCCGGCCCCACCGCGGACAAGGGCAGCCGCTGGACCCCCGCCGAGGCGGGCGCCGCCGCCCGTGAACTGCTGGCCGCCGCCGAGTCACCGCGGCCGGTGTACGGCGCACGGTGAGGCCCCGGCCGCCCGCGAACTGCCCCCGGGCATCGGCCGGTTCGCCGCGGGTGGGAGTCCGGGCGCCGCCCCGCCGTCCGTCAGCCGGCCTCCTCCGCGGCGACCCGTCGTTCCCGCAGCCGGGGCCGGCAGACGGCGAACAGCCCGAAGGCGCCGAGGAAGGCCAGTACGGAAGTGCCGCGCAGGACGGCCTCGATGGCGGGGCCGTCGGCGGCCGCGGTCGACGGGGAGCCGCTGACCGCCTCCAGCACCGTCGCCGCGATCGTCACACTCACCGCACCGAACAGCACCAGCGACGTCAGCACCAGGCCCGACGCCGCGCCCGTCCGCTCCGCGGGGACATGCGCCTGTGTGGCCACGTTCGTCAACGCCCATCCCAGCCCGATCCCCACCCCGCAGACGGCCAGGACCACCGCGTACCAGCCCAGCGGCTGCACCCAGGTCAGCACCAGCAACCCGGCACCGCTGAGCAGCATGCCGCAGGCCATCAGCAACTCGGCCCGCCACCGCAGCGCCAGGTGCCCGGCCCGGTAACTGGCCGCGCCGACACCGCAGGAGAGCGCCAGGAAGATCACCCCGGCGTCGGTCGGCGAGAGCCCCCGCGCCTGCTGGAGATAGAGCGCCGCGAGCACCGCGATCAGGCAATAGACCACATTCGACAGCGAGCCCGCGAGGGTGATCACATCGAACTTCACACTGCGGAAGAGCGACAGCTCGATCAACGGCTCCGGCGCCCGCCGCTCCACCGCCACGAACAGCACGAGGAACGCGATCCCCAGGGCGAAGGCGGCGAGCGTGGGGGCGGACGCCCAGCCCCAGCCCGGCCCCTGGTCGACGGCGAGCATCAGACAGGCCAGCCCGAGGGCCACGGTCGCCGCGCCGGGCAGGTCGAGCCGGCGGGTCGCGTGCTCGTCGCGGCTCTCGGGCACGAACCGCAGCACCAGCAGCACGGCGATCAGGCACACCGGCACGTTCAGCAGGAACACCGCACGCCAGCTGACGTGTTCGGCGAAGACACCGCCCACGAACGGCCCGAGCGCGGTGCCGACGGAGCTGAACGCGAGCACCGTACCCACCGCGGGCGCCTGCCGCGCGTCCCGGAAGTAACTGGTCACCACCGCAACGGACACGGGGAAGATCAGCGCCGCGCCGGTGCCCTGCACCACCCGCGCGCCGATCAGCCAGGGGGCGTCCTGGGCGGCGCTGCAGACCACGGACATGGCGGCGAACACGATCAGCCCGATGACGATGACCCGCCGCCGCCCGTGCACGTCGGCGGTCCGGCCACCGACGATCATCAGGGCGCCGACGGCCAGCATGTAGCCGCTGACGAGCCACTGGAGGTCGGTCGACGAGGTCCCGAAGTCCCGGGCGATGACCGGCAGCATCAGATCGAGCGCGAACCAGTCCATCTGCACGATGAGCATGGACAGCGCGGCAGCGGCGATCACCGCCCGGTCCCGGTGCGAGAACGAGCCGCCCGATACGGTCTCCTCGGCCTGAGGTGCCATGCGAGGGCGCATGTGCACTCCTAAGCGTTCGGGAAGTGCCGAGAGCTGCCCTCCAAGGATAGAAGTCGCCGTCGGGGGCCGCACGGCGGCGGAGCGGCGCGCACCGGAACGCCCGGCGCGCGGGACTCGGGGTCAGCCGGCCTCTGGCTCCAGCCCCGCGAGTGCGGCGGCGCGGGCGAGCAGTTCGACGAGCATCTCGAAGGTGAGCCGTCCGGTGAACGTATTGCGCCGGCTGGGGTGGTAGCTCCCGAGCACATGGAGTTCCCGCCGCTGCCCGGTGGCGGGCAGGGTGATCCGCACGCCGTGGCCGAACGCGGGGCGGGGCCGGGGGAGTGGCCACCCCGTCTCGCCCAGTACGGGCAACAGCGCCTGCCAGCCGACGGCGCCCAAGGCCACCACCGCACGCAGGCCCGGACCCAGGAGCGCCAGTTCCGCCGCGAGCCACGGCCGGCAGGTACGGCGCTCGGCGGGCGTCGGCCGGTTCGCCGGCGGAGCGCAGTGCACCGGGGCGGTGACCCGCACCCCGTACAGCTCCAGTCCGTCGCCCCGGTGCGCCGAGGTGCGTCGGGATGCGAGGCCGACGGCGTGCAGCGCGGCGAACAGGAAGTCACCGGAGGCGTCTCCGGTGAACATCCGGCCGGTGCGGTTGCCGCCGTGCGCGGCCGGCGCCAGCCCGACGACGGCCAGCGCCGCGTCCGGCGGCCCGAAACCCGGGACGGGGCGGGCCCAGTACTCCTCGCCCCGGAACGCCGCCCGAGGCTGAGCGGCGGTCTCCTCGCGCCAGGCCACCAGCCGCGGGCAGGCCCGGCAGCGGACCAGCTCCGCATCCAGCTCCGCCAGTCCGCCGCAGCGCCCCGCGCGAGCGGCGGGAAAACCGCTGTCCTCCGTGCCTGGCGACCCCGCCGCCCCGGTTCCCTCCATCCCTCCACGCTAGGCCCTGCCGCCGGACTCCCGCCTGCCCTGCCTGCCCCGCCCGCCGGTACGGCGTCAGCGCGTGCGCGACCTGTGCCACTCCACTTCTCCGGGCGTCATCGGGGCGAGGATGTGGTAGACGTCGCCGATCCGCAGGCTGTCCGGCGTGGCGTACTTCCCGTGGGCGCGGATGACCCTGATGGACACCTGTGAGGCGGGCTGCCAGTAGAGGCGGTAGTGCGCCGCCTGCACCGGAAGTTCCGGCACCTCCACCAGCGGGGTGCCGCGCCTCTCCAGCAGCCTCCGGAGTTTGTCGAAGCGAAGCCGCCGGTCGAACCGCCCGTACCGGGAACGCAGTCTGTCCCCGACGACGTTCCCGCCGTGCGCGAGCCGGTGGACCTGAAGGGTGAAATGGTGGCCGGTCCATGGCTCGTCGAGGGCGGCGCGCTGCCAGAAGAACTCCGTCAGACCGTAGTCGCGCCACTTCTGCGAAGCGTTCGGGCAGTTCTCGGCGTAATCCGGCCCCAGGGCCTCGGTGACCCGGTCGGGGCCGGCGGACGGGGATGCGCCGAGCACGGTGCCATGGGTGACGACGTCCAGGTAGAACGCGAGGGAGTAGGGGGTCAACTACGGCTCCTGGAGGCATCAGCGGGAAGGCCGGGGCAGACCGCCTTCGAGGAGGCCGGCCATCCATTCCTCCACGCCGTCGACCGTACGCGGCAGTGCCGAGGACATCAGCCGCGCCCCGTCCGAGGTGATCACCAGGTCGTCCTCGATACGGATGCCGATCCCGCGCAGCTCCCGCGGCAGGGTCTCGTCGTCGGGCTGGAGATAGAGCCCAGGTTCGACCGTGAGCACCTGGCCCTTCGTCAGGACCCCGTCCAGATACTGTTCCGCGCGGGCCCGCCCGCAGTCGTGCACATCGAGCCCGAGCATATGTCCCGAACTGCACAGCGTGTAACGCCGGTACAGACCGCTGTCGGGGGCCAGCGCCTCCGCGGCCGGGACGGGCAGTACGCCCCAGTCGGCCAGGCCCTCGGCCAGGACGGCCGAACAGGCCCGGTGGAAGTCGCGGAAGCTCGCCCCCGGCTTGAGCGCGGCGATGCCCGCCTCCTGCGCGGCGAGCACCAGCTCGTACACCCGGCGCTGGACCGGGGAGAAACGGCCGGACAGCGGCAGGGTGCGGGTGAGGTCGGCGGTGTACAGCGAGTCGGTCTCCACGCCGGCGTCGAGCAGCAGCAACTGGTCCGGACCGAGCGGGCCGTCGTTGCGGATCCAGTGGAGCACACAGGCGTGCGCACCGGCGGCGGCGATGGTCTCGTACCCCGTGCCGTTGCCCTCGGCGCGGGCGCGCAGCTGGAAGACCCCCTCGATCCAGCGCTCCCCGCGCGGGTGGCGCAGCGCGGTGGGGAGGGCCCGTACGACGTCCTCGAAACCGGTGACCGTGTGATCGACGGCCTGCTGCAGCTGACCGATCTCCCAGGCGTCCTTCACCAACCGCAACTCGCTGAGCGCACAGGCGAGTTCTGGATCACGCGCGGCGTCCCGGTCGGTCCCGTGGCGCACCAGGTCGTCCAGGTGGGCGCAGCGGAGGCCGGTGAGCCGCCCGGCCTCGGCCAGATCGGGGCGGCGTCCCACCCAGAACTCGCCGTATTTGCGGTCCCGGTAGAACTCCCCGCGGCCGTCCCGCGGTGAGCGCGGCCGTACGTACAGCACCGCCTCGCCGTCCGGCTCCAGGACCAGCACATGCCCCGGCTGGTCCTCGCCCGTCAGTCCGGTCAGCCAGGCGTAGGCGCTGTGCGGACGGAAGCGGTGATCGCAGTCGTGCGACCGGACCGTCAACTCGCCTGCGGGGACGAGCAGTCGAGCGCCGGGGAAGCGGGCCGTGAGCCGGGCCCGGCGCTCCGCGAAGAGCGCGAAGCCGGCGACGCGGCCGCCGGCGGGGAGCGGAGTGGCGGCCCACCGGCCGGTCATGAAGTCGGCGAGGGCGTCCGATACCGGCAAGTCATGGCTTCCGGTGTGGAGTTGGTCGGTGCGCGAGCTCATTCGGCGCCTCCGGGAAAGCGGGGGTCTGAAGCCTTGTCAGTGCAATTTCACATTACTATGTTATAGGTCACACCTCGTGGAGTGAAGGCCCTCCCCTCACCCCCACCCCCCTCATCAACCCCCCACCCCCTCCCGGAGGTTCAGGTGTCTCCTTCGTCCCTGCCTGCGCCGCGCAGGGTGCTGCTGGCCGCGGCCCTCGTCTCGGCTCTCGCCCTGCCCGTCGTCCCGTCGGCCCACGCCGCGCCCCGCGCCTCGGCCACCCCCGCACCGGGGGCCCGTGTCCAGCAGCCCGCGCACCGGGCCGCAGCGCCCACCCCCAACCCCTTCGACCAGGTCCAACGCCTCACCAGAACACCGGAGTTCACCCCGGAGCCCGCACCGGCACCCCGCTCCCGCACCGAACGGGGCCGGATACCGGGCCCGCAGACCAGGCCCGCCACCGCGTCACACAGCGGCCCCAGACCCGGCGTCGCCCCCTGCACCCTCGACGGGGTCACGGGGCTGAGCCCCGAGCGGTTCGCGGACTTCCTCGCCGACCCCGCCGTCACCGCCGACGACTGTCTGCGCAAGCTCGTCTGGACCTGGGACGCCCGGCTCATCCCCGTCATGTCCGACGCCCATGTCCAGGCCGTGGCCCGTCGCATCACCGGTCTGGCCGCCGCACACGACGGCCGGAACACCAGCCATCTGTACGAGATGTTCACCTATCTCCACGCGGTGGCCTACCAGGACTTCTCGCACGACGAGATCGACCTCACCGACGCCCCCACCGTCGACGCCATCCGCCGCGCCGTCGACGCCTTCGGCACCGCGGCCCGCACCTTCGATGTCACCCGGATCAACGCGGACACCCTGCGCGAGGCGCTCTACGCCGCCAGCGCCCCCGGGCTGCGGCAGCACCAACTCGGGCTGATCCGCCGGGTCCTGGCGACCATGGACCCGTCCCACACCGCCACCCACAAGGACCCCGCATGGGGGAACGCCGCCCTCGCCGCGCTCTCCGTCAACTACCTGGGCGTCTACCCCGGAAACAAGGACACCGCCTTCCAGGCCGCGGTCACCGCCGACCCCGGCTACCGCGCCGTCTTCAAGGCCTTCGTGAGCTACCTCCACCTCAAGGGCACGCCCAACGCCTGGGTCATCCGTGACGCCCTCGGTGAGTACGGCCGCTTCGGCGAGATCGCCGCGCTCAAGCCGGGCATCGTCACCGACCTCGGCGCGCTGCTCAGGACCGCCGTGTACAACTACGGCGAGGGCAGCGAGCCCTGGGCCAAGATCGCCGGCTGGCTCGACTACTTCGGTGCCTGCGCCCCGTACGCGGTGTGCAAGGCGGACATCGAGAAGCGGATCTTCCCGCGCACCTACTCCTACGACAACGGCGCCATCAAGGTCCGCACCGCCCTCGACCGCGCCACCGTCGACCAGCTCTACTATGCGTCCAAGCAGGTCAGAGCGCAGTTCCACCGGGTGATCGGCACCGCCGAACCGCTCGCCGGGGACCCCAACACCACCCTGAACATCGTCCTGTACGCCTCCCGCGCCGACTACGAGGTCTACCACCCGCTGCTCACCGGCATGGGTACCAACAACGGCGGCGTCTACATCGAGCGCGGCGCCACCTTCTACACCTACCAGCGCCGCGTCCCCCAGGACTCCACCCTCACCCTCGAAGAGCTCTTCCGGCACGAGTACGTCCACTACCTCAACGGCCGCTTCGCCGTGCCCGGCTTCTTCGGTGAGGGCCCCTGGTACCAGGGCGACCGCACCACCGCCATGGACGAGGGCAGCGCCGAATTCTTCGACGGCTCGACCCGGGACGACGGCATCGCCGTCCGCCGGTCACTCGTCAAGGGCATCATCGCGGACACCGCGGGCGGCGGACCGCGGATGAGCATCAACCAGCTGCTCCACGCCACCTACGACGGCGACGGCTTCCGCTTCTACAACTACGCCGGGACGTTCTTCGAGTTCCTCTGGCGCGACCACCCGGCGAAGCTCCAGGAGATGTACCGGTACCTGCGCGCCGACGACCCGGCCGGGTTCGACTCCTGGCGCAACCGCATGGGGTCCGACGCGGGGCTCCAGCAGCAGTACGACGCGTTCCTCGACGCCCAGATCGCGGTCGTCGACGGCCTCTTCGTGCCGCGCACCACGTTCGTCCCCAACGGCTCCCTGAAGCTGGCCGACCCCGCCGACGTCCAGAGCGCCTTCACCGCCGCCACCGCGGCCCGGCCCGCCTGCAAGGACGACGGCGACCCGGGCTACGGACGGTTCGTCTGCACCGGCCGGATCACCGCCAACCTCAGCAACTCCGGCAGCCCCGACCAGGTCTTCAAGGACATGGCCGAAACGGTCGACTACTTCATCCTGGACCGGGCCGCACCGGCGGCGAACAACTTCGCCGACATGAACTGCTCCTTCGGCCCCACCGAGATCTGGTCCTCCGGCAAGGCCGGCACCGCCGCCTTCAGCTGTGAGGGACCGCTGCGGCGGTGACCGGACCGTCACAACCCGGGGTGCACGGCCCGTCGTCCGCCGGGCGGGCCGTGTCCGGGGGAGCGCCGAGGATGTCGAAGCAGCCGCGGAGGCCGACGGCGTCCAGAATGCGCAGGAAGCGGGGGTCGGTGATCACCAGGGAGAGCCGGCCGCCGTGGGCGCGGGTGCGACGGCGGGCGCGGCACAGCACCCCGATGCCGCCGCAGTCGAGGAAGTCCACCCGGGTCAGGTCGAGGATCATGTGCGGACGGTCGCCGGCCGTCACCGGATCGAGGCGTCCGTTGGTGCGCGCCGCGCTGGGGTAGTCCAGCTCTCCGAAGAGTTTCACCACGATCGGTGCGCCCATGGGGCGCCCGCGCCGAGGGGTCGTCGACTGCCGCCGCATGGGTCTCACCTGTCCGCACGATTCCGGCCTCCGGGCCGCTGTCACCATCAAAGGTGCCGGGCGCGTCGGGCAGCAGGGCCGGGCGGGCCATCCCCCATAGGGCCCTTCGGCCCCCTCAGTCGTCGGGAAGGTCCAGCCACCGGGACGTCCCGGGCGCCACGGCGAACGAACGGTCGCGCAGCATCACCCGCACCGCGGCGTTCTGGGAGTCCGGCACCGTGATCCGCACCTGGTCGGCGCGCAGGCGCAGCTCGATGTCCCAGTGGTGCCGGTAGTGGATGTGCACCGCGAACCGGGACAGCTCCCGCAGCGGCGCCGGATCGAGCCAGAGCGCCTGGTCACGGGTCTCCAGGCCGGTCATCCCGCGCTGGACGAAGTCCAGGGTGCCGGCCATCGCGCCGAGGTGGATGCCCTCCGCGGTGGTCCCGCCCTGGACGTCCGCCACGTCCCCGGTCAGCGCCTCCTCGCAGTACGTCCAGGCGTCGGCGTGGTGCGCCCGGGCCAGGACCCAGGCGTGCACCAGGGCGCTGAGCGTCGAACCGTGGCTGGTGCGGTGCAGGTAATAGTCGACGGTGGCGTCCCAGATCTCCTCGTCGAGCGGACAGCCGAGCCCCCGGAACACCGCGGCGAGCTCCGACGGTGCGAAGAGATAGCCCAGCATCAGGACATCGGCCTGCTTGGAGGCCTGGTAGCGGTTGACCGTGTCGCCCTCCGCCTCCAGGATCCGGTCCAGCCGGCGGATGTCGCCGTACCGCTGCCGGTAGCCCCGCCAGTCGAGTTCGGCGAGGTCCCCGTATCCGGCGAACTGGCTGATCACCCCGCGGTGGTACGGCACATACAGCCGGTGCGCGATGTCGTCCCAGCGCTCTGGCTCCTCGGGGTCGAGCTGCATCCGCTCGAAGAGCTGCCGCTGAAGGGGCTCGGGCAGCGTGCGGCACAGATCGAGCGCGCGCAGCAGTACCCAGGCCGCGGTGACATTGGTGTACGCGTTGTCGTCCACCCCCGGTTCGGCGGCTCCCGGATAGCCGTCGTGGTACTCGTCGGGACCGACCACCCCGCGGATGCGGTAGCGGCCCAGCGAGGCGTCCCAGTCCACGGCCGAGGCCCAGAAGCGGGCGATCTCCAGCAGCATCTCCGCGCCCCGGGTGTGCAGGAACTCCGTGTCGCCGCTGGCCTGCCCGTACTGCCAGACGTTGTACGCGACGGCCGAGCCGACATGGTGCTGGAGCCGGGTGTGGTCGGGCAGCCAGTGCCCGGAGTGCGGGTTGAGGTGGAGCTGCTGGGTCTCCTCGCGGCCGTCGCCCGCGCTCTGCCACGGATACATCGCCCCGGAACGGCCCGCCTCCCCCGCCGCGTGGCAGGCGGCGGGCAGCCGCCGGTAGCGGTAGTCCAGCAGGGCCCGGGAGACCTGCGGGAGGTGCAGGTTGAGGAACGGCAGGACGAACAGCTCGTCCCAGAAGACGTGCCCGCGGTACGCCTCGCCGTGCAGGCCCCGCGCCGGTACCCCGACATCCAGCTCGGCGGTGTGCGGGGAGAGCGTCTGGAGCACATGGAAGAGGTGCAGCCGCAGGATGCGGCCCGCGTCCCCGGGGACCTCCAGCTTGGCCTGCCGCCACAGGTTCTCCCAGGCGCGGCGGTGTTCGGCACGCAGCTGCCGGAAGTGCGGGGCGAGGGCCACCGCGTCCACGGCCGTGTGCAGCGGGCTCTCGATCGCCGGGTCGCGGGAGGTGTAGAGCGCCGCGGTCTTCTCGACGACCGAGGGGATGCCGGGGGTGAGCGGCAGGATCAGGGTGTGGAACGCCCGCAGCGCGGTCAGTTGGGGCCGGGGCGTCCCGTCGTGGCCCGAGGGGGTGCGGATGCGCGCGGCCAGCGCGACCCGGATGTCCGAGTCGAGGGTGCGGCAGCTCAGCCACACCGTGTCCGGCTGCTCGGCGCCGGTCTCCCAGCCCGTCAGATGCTGGTCGGCCAGGCCCCGGTAGCGCGCGACGCCGGCGTTGCGGACCGCCCCGTCGATGCCGGACTCCACCTCCACCGCGCCCGTCCACCCCTCGCACGTGAACGAGGTGCGCAGCGCGGCGAGATGGGGCTCGCCCATGTGCACCAGACGGCACTGCTCCACGGTCAGCCGCCGCCCGGCCCCGTCGTCGTAGACCGAGCGGCCGGTGAGGGTGCCGTGCCGCAGGTCCAGCGTCTGCCGGTGCTCGGCCAGGTAGGCGTGGTCGGGGGAGAGCCAGGGGCCGGGGGCGGCGTCGGCGGGGCAGATCCGGTAGCGCAGCGGGAGCCAGTTGGGCAGGTTGACCATGTCCTCGTTCTCGACGGGGTGGCCCGCCACCGTCGAGACCAGCCGGTTGTAGCAGCCGGCGGCGTAGGTGCCCGGATAGTGCGCGGGCCCGGAGAGCAGCTCGGTCGCCGCGCCGCGGGTGGCGAAGTAGCCGTTGCCGAGCGTGCACAGGGTCTCCCGCAGCCGTTCGGTGTCCGGGTCGTACCCCTCGTACGACCAGGTCCAGGCGCGGGTCATCCGTCCTCCCCGGGGATCAGCAGCTCACCGGGGTCGGTCACCACGACATCGGCACCGCGGCGGCGCAGGGCGCCCGCGCTGTACGGGCCGGCCGTCCGGTCCACGCCCACCACCAGGCCGAAGCCCCCGCGGCGGCCGGCTTCGACCCCGGCCAGGGCGTCCTCCACCACGGCGGTGTCCGCGGGCGGGACGCCCAGCCGCCGGGCCGCTTCCACGAACAGTGCCGGGTCCGGCTTCCCCGGGAGCCCCAGCCGGTGCGCCTCATTGCCGTCCACCACGGCCCGGAAGAGCGTGTCCACCCCGGCCGCGGACAGCAGCTCGGTCGCATGGCGCGAGGCCGATACGGCGGCACAGGGCACCCCGTGGCGGCCCAGCGCCCGCAGCAGCCGCACGGTGCCGGGCCAGGTGGCGACGGGATGCTTGCGCAGGCTCTCGCTGAACAGCTCCTCCTTGCGGGCCGCGACGGCGCACACGGTGTCCGTGCCCGGCGGGTCGTCCTGGGTGCCGAGCGGCAGGTCGAGACCCCGGGAGTGCAGGAAGGCGGCGGCCCCGTCCTGCCGCGCCCGGCCGTCGACATAGCGCAGATAGTCGTCCACCGGGTCGAACGGGCGCTGTCCGCCCACGGCCGCGAGGCAGGCGTCGAAGGCGCCCTTCCAGGCCGCGGCGTGCACCGGGGCGGAGTCGGTGATGACCCCGTCCGTGTCGAAGAGCACGGCCCGCAGCGACTGCAGGCACGCTGCCAGGGACGACGCGCCGGCCATGATGACGGTTCCGTTCGTCGGTGTCCCTTCCATGGCACCACGGCTGCGGGCCATGGGCGCGCCGCACGGACGACCGCCCGGCGGCTCACCGCATCACGCCGCCCGCTGCCCCCACCGCGGGCCCTCCGCCGCCCACTCCCGCTCCCACTGGGCGTAGCGGTATCGGTTCAGCAGGGCGCGGCCGCCGCGCTGGGCGCCGAGGAGCAGCAGCCCCGCCGAGGTCCCGGCCACGGTGCCGATCGCGATGCTCTCGCCCGTCGCCTGCCGGGGCGTGACCGGGTCGCGCACCAGCGCCCCGTGACGGTCCAGCCAGGCGGTGGTGCGGTCGCCGGCCCGCAGCTCCGGCGCCACCGTCGTGACGCCCGTCCGGGCCGCGCCGTCGGCGGCCTTCCAACGCACCGTCGCGTGGACCCGGGTGCCGACGCCGCCGGAGACGTCCACCCCGATCCGGGGCGGCGGGTTCTCGGTCAGTACGGCCGACACGGTGTGCCGGCCCTGTCGCTCCTGACCGGTTCCGGCGTCCACCGCGTTGGCGGCGGCAAGTCCGGCGGCCGGTGCGCCCAGGGCGATCAGCACGGCGGTCACCAGCACCAGCCAGGACTCCGCCACGTCCGAACGCCGCCGGAGCGGACCGGTCCGCCACGGCCGGAGGAAGTCGCTGCGAGCCATCACGCACCCCCTGCACCTGTGGCCCGACCGTCGCACGCGGCGCGAGGCCGGCAGGAGGGGCCGAACGGCCCTCGCGGGGGGCCGGTCGGGGTCGGCCCGCCGTGGGCGCGAGCCCCGTTCGGCCCTGGTGTGGGCACCGCGGCCGGGCGACGATGAGAAACAGCCCGCACCGGACGGCCAAGAGCGTGGAGGACGTCATGGGCGACGTACGCGAGTTCTCACCGCAGCGGCCGATCCGTGTCTTCCTGCTCGACGACCACGAGGTGGTGCGCCGCGGGGTGCGGGATCTGCTCGATGCGGAGCCCGACATCGAGGTGGTCGGGGACGCCGGGACCGCCGAACGCGCCCTGGCCCGCGGGCCGGCGCTCGGCCCGGATGTCGCGGTGCTCGATGTGCGGCTGCCCGACGGTGACGGGATCAGTGTCTGCCGGGAGTTGCGGTCGCGGCTGCCCCGGCTCTCCTGTCTGATGCTCACCTCGTTCGACGACGACGATGCGCTGCTCGACGCGATCATGGCGGGCGCGGCGGGCTATGTCCTGAAGGAGATCAAGGGATCGGATCTGGTCGCCGCCGTCCGCACGGTCGCCGCCGGCCGCTCGATGCTGGACCCGGCGACCACCGCGCGGCTGATGCACAGCCTCCGGGGCGTCGACGGCGACCCGGTGCCCGCGGCGGACGCGCTGTCCGGGCTGTCGCCGCGGGAGCGGGAGATCCTCGGGCTGATCGGCGAGGGTTTGACGAACCATCAGATCGGGCGCCGGCTCTACCTCTCCGAGAAGACGGTCAAGAACCACATCTCGCGCCTGCTGGCCAAACTCGGTGTGGAGCGCCGCATCCAGGCGGCCGTGCTCGCCGCCCAGGGGCCGCAGCGGGCCGCCGGCGACGCCGGACCGTACCGGCCCTGACGCCGGGCGAGCGGCCCGGACCGGCGCGTCAGGACGACGGGAGCGGCGCCTGCCACACCAGGCGGGTGCCCCCCTGCTCCGGGGTCTCCAGCGTCATCGTGCCGCCCACGCTCTCCGCCCGTTTGGCGAGATTGCTCAGCCCGCTCCGCCGGCCGTCGCGCGGCAGACCCACCCCGTTGTCGGTGACGCTCAGGCTCAGCGCGCCGCCGCCCACGGCCAGCGAGACCTCGACCGTGGTCGCGTGCGCATGCCGGGCGGCGTTGCTCAGCGCTTCGCCCAGCACCGCCACCACATGCTCCGCGATCTCGGCCGGCACATCGGTGTCGATCAGCCCCTGCATCCGGAGCGACGGGGTGAACCCCAGGGCGCGGGCGGCCTGTTCCACCGCCGTGACGGTGCGGACCCGCAGCCCGTGGCTCGCCCGGCCGGACGTGTGGGTGCGGAGCCCGAAGATGGTGGACCTGATGATCTTGATCGTCTCGTCCAGGTCGTCCACCGCGCGCAGCAGCCGCTCGCTCGCCTCCGGGTGGTCCACGAAACGCACCGCGCTCTGCAGCGTCATCCCCGTCGCGAACAGCCGCTGGATCGCCAGATCGTGCAGATCACGGGCGATCCGGTCGCGGTCCTGGAGCAGGGCCAGCTGCTCCGCGGACCGGCGCCGGTCGGCCAGTTCCATGGCGAGCGCCGCCTGCCCCGCGAAGGTCAGCAGCGGGCCGGTCTCCATCTCGGTGAACGCGGGCCGCTCCCGCACCCGCGCCACCAGCAGCACGCCACGGGGCCGGCCACCGGTGATCATCGGAACGGCGACCGCGGGCCCCAGTCCCGTCCAGCGCGGCGGCCCCGTGGTGATCCGCGGGTCCCGCTCGACATCGGTGCTGATCAGCGGCTCCTGCTGGTCCAGCGCCGCTCCCATGAACGACCCCCGCAGCGGCAGCAGAAGGCCGCGGTGCGCCTCGGCGTCGACCCCGGACGCCAGGGCGACATGCAGCGCCTTGCCGTCCTGCTCGGGGATCGCGATCACCCCGAGGTCCGCGGTGAGGATCTCCCGCGCCCGGTCCACGATCAGCGCCAGGGCCGCCATTTCGTCCACCCCCGGCAGCAGCAGGTTGGCGACGATCGCGCCGTTGGCCTCCTGCCACCGCTGGCGGTAGCGGGCCTCCTCGTACAGCCGCGCGTTCTCGATGGCGACGCCCGCCGCCACCGCGAGCGTCGAGAGCACCGTCTCGTCCTCGGCGTCGAACTCGCCGCCGCCGCGCTTCTCGGTGAGATAGAGATTCCCGAACACCTCGTCGCGGACCCGGATGGGCACCCCGAGGAAGGAGCGCATGGGCGGGTGGTGCGGCGGAAAGCCGTACGACGACGGGTGCCCGGACAGCTCGGAGAGCCGCAGCGGCCGGGGGTGCCGGATCAGCTCGCCCAGGATGCCGTGCCCCTCGGGCAGCCGGCCGATCGCCTTCTGCTGTGCGTCGGTGACCCCGACCGGCAGGAACTGGGTGAGCCGGGTGCCCTCGGACACCACGCCCAGCGCCCCGTACTCGGCGTCCACGACCACCACCGCCGCCTCCACGATGCGGCGCAGCACCTGCTCCAGATCCAGCTCCCGGCCCACCGACAGCACGGCCTCCAGCAGCAGGTTCGCCGGGTCGCCGGGGCCCTGCCGCAGCGCGTCGAGGCGCCGTTGCAGCTCGTCCGGCAGCGCATCGAGCCGGCGCCGCGCGGTGTCGCGCCGGCCGCTTCCGTGGTCGCCCACCATGGCCTCCGCTGGATGGCCCCGCACGAGGGCGGGGGCCGTATCTCCACGGTAGCCGCGGTGCCCTTCCGGGGCTTGGTGCGGCGGCGGGGGCCGGCCGCCGGGCCGAGGGGGTCCGGGCGGCCCACCGCCCGGTGTCCGTCCGGACCTGCACGTCCCCCGCACCCGGTGTCACGGTGGCAGTAGGGACCTGTCCGCTCCGAGGCGAGGAAGGACGTGGGCGCGATGGAACATCCGCTGGTCGTGGGGACCGATGGGTCGGATTCCGCGTTCCGGGCGCTCGACTGGGCGGCGGACCAGGCGGCGCGCCACGGCCTCGGGCTGCGGGTCGTCTACGCGTCCCGCTGGGAGCGCTACGAGGGCGCGGTGCCGGACGGCGGGGAACGCCCCGGTGAGCAGGTCCTCGCGGAGTCCGTCGTCGAATCCGCCGCGGAACTCGCCCGGCGCCGGCAGCCGGACATCAAGGTCTCCGGGGAGGTGCTCGCCCTCGACCCGGTCACCGCGCTGCTGAACGAGGGGCTGCATGCGACGGCGCTGATCCTGGGCTCCCGGGGACGCGGTGAGATCGCCGGTCTGCTGCTGGGATCGGTGAGCCTGGCGGTGTCGGCTCGCGCCCGCTGCCCGGTCATCGTGGTGCGCGGGGACACGGCCGGTCTGGCGGGCACGCATGAGCGCATCCTCCTCGGCGTCGCCGACCCGGCCAAGGACTCGACGGCCGTCCGTTTCGCCTTCCACGAGGCCGAGATCCGCGGGTGCGCGCTGGAGGCGGTGTGCGCCTGGCCGCTGCCGGTGCGCGACGCGACCGAGGCCCCGCTGCTCGCCGCGGACGCCCGGCGCCACCACGAGCAGCAGGCCTCGGCGCTGCTGGACGAGGCGCTGGACGAGATGTCCGGCGGGTATCCGGCGGTCCGGGTGCGGCGGGTCACCGTCGAGGGACCGGCCCACAAGGTCCTGGTGCACCGCACCGCCGCCGCGGATCTGCTGGTGACCGGCGCACAGCACCGCCAGGGCCACTTCGGCCTCCAGCTCGGGCGGGTGGCGCACACCGCGCTCTGCCACGCCACCTGCCCGGTCGCCGTGGTGCCGCAGCACGCCTGAAACGGCGCCGCCCGCGGTCAGGGCTTCAGCCCGGCCGCGTGATCGGGTACGTAGGTCTGGAGGTCCCGGGGCGGCCGCTGATAGCCGGTGGCCGGGGGCCGCGGCGGGATGTCGAGTGCCGGCGGGGTGATGTCGCGATACGGCACCGTCGACAGCAGATGGGCGATCATGTTCAGCCGGGCCCGGCGCTTGTCGTCGCTCTCGACCACGTACCACGGCGACTCCGCGATGTCCGTGTGGACGAACATCTCGTCCTTGGCGCGGGAGTACTCCTCCCAGCGGGTCAGCGATTCGAGGTCCATGGCGGAGAGCTTCCAGCGCCGCGTCGGGTCCTCCAGCCGGCGCCGGAACCGCTGCTCCTGGATCTCGTCACTCACCGAGAACCAGTACTTGCGCAGCAGAATCCCGTCCTCCACCAGCATCCGCTCGAAGACCGGGCACTGCCGCAGAAACCGCTGGTGCTCCGCCGGGGTGCAGAAGCCCATGACCCGCTCGACGCCGGCCCGGTTGTACCAACTGCGGTCGAACAGCACTATCTCGCCCGCCGCGGGCAGATGCTCCGTATAGCGCTGGAAGTACCACTCGGTGCGCTCCCGCTCGGTGGGCCGGGGCAGCGCCACGATCCGCGCCACCCGGGGATTGAGGTACTGCGTGACGCGTTTGATCGTGCTGCCCTTCCCGGCCGCGTCCCGCCCCTCGAAGACCACCACCAGCCGGGCGCCCTCGGACCGCACCCACTCCTGGAGCTTCACCAGTTCCGTCTGGAGCCGGTACAGCTCCTGCTCGTACACCGCCCGCGGCAGCTTCCCGGGGCCGTTGCCACCCTGTTTCTGCGCCATACGACGACGGTACGGAGAAAAGCTCCGCCGGGCCTCCCGGTCCCGGGAACCCGGTCACGCCCCACGGCCTCAGGCGTGCGAGCCGAACGGGGCCAGGACCTCGCGCTCGATCCGCCGCCGGACCCGGCCGGTCAGGTCGGCCAGCCGCTTCGACACCTGCGGGCGCACCGCGTGCGGCGACCGGATGTACCGGGCCGTGGCGGGCAGCTCCGCGACATCCGTCACCACCCGCTGCCGGGCGTCCGCCGGCCGGTCGCGCGGGGTGCTGCGCGCACCGCCCCGCATCAGCGTCTCCAGCAGCGGCGTACTGCCCGCCGGCGGCGGCTCGTCGGCCAGCCCCAGCACGTCGAGGCACCCGGGCCGGCGGAAGACCTGCTTGCGCCCCGGGGCGGTCATCTTGGCCGACGACAGCTTCATCACGGGCCGGCCGTCGTAGGCGACGAGCTTGTACGCCGAGTCCAGGGAGGGAGCGTCGGCGCTCACCCCGACGCGGGTGCCCACGGCGTACACATCGATCGGCGCGCCCGCGCGGGCCAGGTCGTGCACCGCGAATTCGTCCAGACCGCCGCTGGCGACGATGCGTACCTGCGGCAGCCCTGCGTTGTCCAGGATCGCGCGGGCCCGCACGGCGAGCGCCGCCAGGTCACCGCTGTCCAGCCGGATGGCCGAACCGTCGCCGCGGCCCAGCCCGTTGAGCACCCGGGCCGCCGCCGCGACCCCCGACTCGGTGTCGTAGGTGTCCACCAGAAGGGTCACCGGCCCGGGGTGGCAGAGCGCGAAAGCGGTGAAGGCCGCCTCCTCGTCCTCGAAGGCCTCGATGTACGAGTGCGCCATCGTGCCGACCGCGGTCAGATCCTCGGCGTGCGCCGCCGCCACATTGCTGGTGCCCGCGAAACCGGTCATCGCACCGAGCCGGGCCACCTGGTGGGCGGCGGCGGTGCCATGGGTGCGCCGCAGCGAGAAGTCCACGACGGAGCGGCCCCGCGCGGCGAGCACACAGCGGACGCACTTGGAGGCGATGGCCGTCTGGTGGGTGAGGTGATTGAGCACGAAGGACTCCACCAGCTGCGCCTGCGGCAGCGGCGCGGTGATCTCCAGCAGCGGTTCGCCCGCCAGCACCACCCGTCCCTCGGGCACCGCCCGGACCTCGCCGGTGAAGCGCATCCCCCGGAGCGGGGCCAGATCGTGCGCGGGCCGCTGCAACGCCTCGGCGAACACCTCGACATCGTCGTGGCCGACCGTGAAGCCGGCGAGGTAGTCGAGGACGGTTTCCGCCCCCGCGGCGATCAGGAAGCCCCGCTCCGGCGGCAGCGCCCGTACGAAGCAGCTGAAGGTCGCCGGTTGGGTCAGGCCCTCGTGCAGATACGACAGGGCCATGGTGACTTCGTACAGGTCGGTGGTCGTGGCATCCGACATGGCCGACTCCTTCCGTGGACGGACCGGTCACCGTCGGCGGTGGCCGCCGCCCGCACGGGGCTCACGCCATGGCGTCCGTCCAGCCGTAGGCCACCCGGCGCTCCCGCCGGGGCGGCCCGGCCCCGACGCCTTCGAGGTCGCGGTCGGCCACCCGCAGCAGCTGGCCGGCCAGATCCCGCACCGCACGCCCGGCCGCGATCTCGTCACCGATCTCCGGTACGTCCCGGTCCTCGGGGCTGCACCGGGCCGTGCCGTGCCCGGTCAGGGTGGTGGTGCCGGTACGCAGCTCCACGCGCGCCCTGGTCGTCCCGTCCTCCTCGAAGAGGAACAGACGGACGGGCCATTCGACTGTCGTTGCCATGGCTTGCCTCCATTGCTTCTCGGAGCTGCTGCCGTCTCGGGAGCTGCCGCCTTACCGGGAGCTGCCGCCCGGAGGCCCTCACCGTCATCATCCGCCTTCCGCCGCGGCCCGTCCTGGCGCGGCCGGTGCGCCGTCACGGACCGTGGCGCCCGCTGCCGTGCGGTCACTCATGGGGCACCACGGCGACCGGACAGGGGGCGTGGTGGACGATCGCCTGCACGACATGGCCGATCCGGGCCCCCGTCAAGTGGTGCCGGTGCCGGCGGCCGACGACCAGCAGCCCGGCCTCCGCGGCGCTGTGCAGCAGCGCCGGTGCCGGACTCTCCAGCACGACCCGGTCATCCACCCGGACCTCCGGGAACTTCTCCTGCCAGGGCCGCAGGGCGGCGAGCAGCTCCTCCCGGGCGTCCTCTGCCGCTCCCTCGGCGGCGATCGGCTCCACCCCGCCCCCGCGGTTGTAGGCGTACGAGGGAAGGTGCTGCCCGTGGACGGCACGCAGCGCGACACCCCGCCGGGCGGCGCTCTCGAAGGCGAACGCGAGCAGTGACTCGCACGGCTCGTGGAGGCTCACCCCGACCATCACCTCGCCGCTCGCCGCCCCGGCCGCGGCGTCCTGCCGGGCGCGCACCAGGACGGTGGGGGTGGCGGTGTGCGCCACCAGCCACAGACCGAGTTCCCCGAGGGCATAGCGGGCCACCGGCCCCAGATCCTTGGAGCCGAGGACCAGCAGATCCGACTGTTCCGCGGCCGCCCGGAGGGCTTCCTGCGGATCCTTGGCCACCAGGACCTCGTCCACCGGAAGGTCCGGGACACGTGCGCGGACCGCCGCGGCGGCCTCGTCCACCATCCGGTGGGGCCAGTAGTTCTGTTCCGGGCCGGCCGCGGGCGGGGGCTCCGCCTCCGGTGCGAGCAGCACCCAGGCGTGCAGCAGCCGCAGACGGGCACGGCGCAGCCGGGCCTCCTCGGCCGCCCACAGGATCGCGGACAAGGACTCGGGCGTACCGTCCACGCCGGCGGTGATGACATCCTTCATGGCCTCGCTCCGTTCCTGGCGCGCTCGGCGCGTTCGCGCCCACACCTCAAGGGTGCTCGGCCTCGTGCGGCGCGGCATGAGCCACTCGGCCCCGATCCCGCCGCCGGAGGTCAGTGCGGCCCCCGGCCGGAGCCGTCCGGCGCGGCCGCCGCCTCCGGACCGCCGCCCATCATGCGGAGCATGGCCCGGCCGCCGGTGCGCAGGAACCGGTGGACCAGCGCCGCGGCCGGCAGGAGGAAGGCGATGTTGAGCCAGGTGGTGTAGTTCCAGGAGACCCCCGACATGGGGATCGTCGCGGTCGCACGGCTCGGGATCAGCCCCAGGGCGCCGAAGACGGTCTCCACGGCGTATCCCGCCACGACGACGGCCGCATAGAAGGTCACCAGCAGGAACAGCGCCATCCTGGCCCCGTAGTACTTCCGGTAGATGTTCAGGATCGGCAGGATCAGCAGGTCGGCGAAGATGAAGGCGACCACCCCGCCGAAGCTGATGCCGCCCTTCCACAGGACCACCGCCAGCGGCACGTTGCCGATGGAGCAGACGAACGAGGCGATCGCCACCAGCGGCCCGATCAGCGGCCCCCACACCTTCGCCGCCAGCGGGTGCCCGTCGAAGAAGAAGGCGCTCCAGAAGCTGTCGGGGACCCAGGCGGCGACCGCGCCGGCGATCAGCAGGCCGAGCACCAGGTCCCGGAGGATCGCGGCCCACTCCATGACGAAGACGTGCGAGGTCGAGGTGTACCCCTCGGCGGAGAACAGCCGCCGCGCGAAGGACCCCTCGCGGGGTACGGACACATCCATCGCGGCATGTCCCTCCATGGAGCCCGCCAGGCCCCGGTCAGCCTGCTCACGGGCCTGCCGCAGCAGTCTGTCGGACAGGAGGAGACGGAACAGCACGGCCAGCACCACGATCATGACCGGCCCGCCGATGAACTCGGCGGCGGTGAACTGCCACCCCATCAACAGGGCCAGGATCACGCCGAGTTCGACCACCAGGTTCGTGGAGGCGATCTCGAACGCCATGGCGGCCGTGAAGTGCGCGCCCTTGCGGAACAGCGACCGGGCCAGCGCGACCGCGGCATACGAGCAGGACGAGGAGGCCGCGCCCAGCGCGGCGGCCAGCGTCAGGGTGCGCGGCCGGTCGTCTCCGAGCAGCCCGGCCACGGTGGACTTGCGCACCACGGCCTGGACGACCGCGGACAGCGCGAAGCCGAGGATCAGCGCCCAGGTGATCTCCCAGGTCATCGATCCGGCGATGGACAGGGCGTGCAGGATGGCGGACATCGGCTGAGGTGTTCCGTGCGGTGCCGCGGCCCAAACGCCCGCCCCCGGGCCGCCGGTCAGAGCCGGCCGTGCGCCCGCTGCGCCCGCCGCGACAGCGAGTCGATGACCACGGCGATGAGCAGCACGCCACCCGTGATCATGAACTGCACGGCGGTCTGGATGCCCATCAGCGCCACACCGGAGGCGATCGACTGGATCACCAGAACACCGAGCAGCGCCGACCAGGTCCGGCCCCGTCCGCCGAACAGACTGGTGCCGCCGATGACCGCCGCGGCGATGACGTCCATCAGCAGCAGCCCGGCCCCCGAGGTCTGACTGGCCGAGGTGACGCGCGAGGCCAGGAACAGACCGCCGACCGCCGCCATCGTCCCGGACATCATGAAGACCGAGATGCGGACCAGGTCGACGTTGAGACCGGTCCGGCGGGAGGCCTCGACGCTGCCGCCGAGCGCGAAGATCATGCGGCCGTAGCGCGTACGGCGCAGTACGTAGTCCAGGCCGACCAGCACGACGAGGAAGATCAGCAGGGCCAGGGGGAGGCCCAGGAACTGGTTGAGGACGAACGCCGAGGCCATGGCGATCGCGGCCAGCACCCCCGTGCGCAGCAGGATCTCGCTCAGCGTCCTGGCGGGCACTCCGGCGGCCCGGCGCCGCCGCGCGTCATGGTACGAGGCGAGGAAGTACCCGGCGGTGCCCAGCGCCGCCAGGCCGTACGCGGCGGCCACATTGTGGAAGTAGTAGCCGGTCAGCATCGCGAGCAGGCCCTTGTCGTCGATGTTGATCGTGCCGTTGGAGCCCAGGATGTAGAGCATCAGCCCGTTCCAGCCCAGCAGACCGGCAAGGGTGACCACGAACGCCGGTACCCCGACCTTGGCGAGGAAGAAGCCCTGGATCGCGCCGATCACCATGCCGCCGAGCACCGCGATCAGCAGGGCGAGCCCCTCCGGTACGCCGTGGCTCACGTTCAGCACCGCGAAGGCCGCCGCGGCCAGGCCGCTCACCGAGCCGACCGAGAGGTCGATCTCGCCCAGCAGCAGCACGAAGACGACGCCCACCGAGATCATGCCGGTGCCGACGATGTCCACGCTCAGATTGGACAGGTTGCGCGGCGAGAGGAAGTTCTCGTTGAGGCTCTCGAAGATGATCCACACCACGATCAGGCCGAGGGCGACCGGGACCGAGCCGAGCTCACCGCTGTGGAACCTGCGCTTGAGCAGCTCCAGCGGGTTCTGCGCGCCGAACTCGGGCGCGAGCCGGCGGCGGTCGGCACCGGTCACCCCGTCGCCGGCCGCCTTCTGCTTCCTGAGCGCCCAGGTCCGGCTCATGGCTCCACCTCCCACTCCGGCGCCTTGCGGCGGGTCACGGCGTTGTCCGTGGCCCCGGTGATCGAGGAGATGATCTGTTCGTGGGACGTGGTCGTCACATCGAAGAACCCGTTGTTCCGGCCGAGCCGCAGCACCGCGATCCAGTCCGCGACGGCCTTGATGTCCCCCATGTTGTGGCTGATGAGCAGCACCCCGAGGCCGCGTTCCCGCAGCTGGTCGACGAGGTCGAGGACCTGGGTGGTCTGCTCGATGCCCAGGGACGCGGTGGGCTCGTCGAGGAGCACGAGCCGCGGTTCGCCGAGGAGCGAGCGGGAGATCGCCACGGTCTGGCGCTGGCCGCCGGAGAGCGAGGCGACCGGGAGGCGGACGTCGGGCATCCGGATGGCCAGCATGTCCAGCAGCTCCAGGGTGAGCCGTTCCATCTCCACCTCGTCGAGGACACCGGCCCGGTGGATCTCCCGGCCGAGGAAGAGATTGCCGACCACATCGAGGTTGTCGCACAGCGCGAGGTCCTGGTAGACGGTGGCGATGCCCAGGTCCTGGGCGTCGTGCGGCCGGGTGATGTGGACGGGCCGGCCCTCCCACTCGACCACCCCCTCATCGGCCGGGTCGACCCCGGCGATCACCCTGATCAGCGTGGACTTGCCGGCGCCGTTGTCGCCCACGAGCGCGACGACCTGCCCGGCGCGGACCTCCAGATCGACATCGGCCAGGGCCTGCACGGCGCCGTAGCGCTTGAAGACGCCGTGCAGCGCCAGCAGGGGCGGTGCCGTCCTCGGCCGCCGGAGGGTTGCGCCGGACTCCATGGATACCTGCCTTACCTGAGGAGCCCCGCCTTCTTGCAGGCGGACTCGTACTTGGGGGTGCAGATCTGGTCGATGGTGTACATGCGGTCCTTGACCACGGTGTTCTTGATGTTGTGCACGTTCACGGACACCGGGGTGAGCAGCACGGCCGGGATGCCGCGGTGGGTGGGGCTGTTGACGGTGTGCGTGGTGATGCCCTTGAGCTTCTCGCCGCGTCCCAGCGCGACGGCCATCGCGGCGGCGGTGCCGGCCTCGGGCGCGAACGGCTTGTAGACCGTCATGATCTGATCACCCGTCACAAGCCGTTGAATGGCCGCGAGTTCGGCGTCCTGGCCGGTGATGGGCGGCAGCGGGGTGACCTTGGCGGCCTGGAGGGCGGCGATGATGCCCGCGGCGAGCCCGTCATTGGCGGAGTAGACGCCGTCGATGTTCTCCGCGCCGAGGGCCGAGATCGCGGCGGACATGTTGCGATTCGCGTTCTCCGGCCGCCAGTCGCCGGTCTCGTAGGCCTTGCCGATCTTCACCTTGCCCTTGAGCGCGGCGAGCGCGCCCTTCTTGAACCAGGCGGAGTTGGGGTCCGTCGAGGCACCGTTCATCATCACGATCTGCGCGTCGCGCGCCCTGGGCCCGAGCGCCTTGAGCAGCGCCTCGCCCTGGAGCCGGCCGACCGTCTCGCCGTTGAACGAGACATAGGCGGACACCGGTCCCTCCACCAGGCGGTCGTAGGCGACGACCGGGATGCCGGCCCGCCGCGCGCTCTCGACCGAGGAGCGGAGCGACTTGGAATCGACGGAGTCCAGGATCAGCACCTGCACCCGCTTGGTGATCATCGCGTCCATCTGCTGCTGTTGGGTGGCCACGTCGTGTTGCGCGCTCACGGTCTCCACCGTGCACGCGGGGCACAGCTCATGGATCTTCTTCTCGATCAGCGGCTTGTCGAAGTGGTAGAGGCGCGAGGTGTTGTCCGGGAGCAGCACACCGATCTTCGGGGCGCCGCCGGAGGCGGACCCGTTCGACTCGCGCGCCCCGCCGGCCTCTCCGCAGGCGGCCGCGCCGCCCAGCAGGCACACGGCGAGGACAGCGGCGGCGCCCCGACGACGAGACCTCACCTCAGCGCACCTCCTCACCGCTCCGCCGGCGTTCGCCGGCCGGCTCCTCCGGCGCGCCGAGCCGCTCGCCCGGCTCCAGGGTGATCTCGCTCCACACCTGCTTGCCGCCGCTCAGCGGCACCGACCCCCAGGACGCCGACATCGCCTCGACGAGCAGCAGCCCGCGGCCGCCGGTCGACTCCCAGTCCACGCTCGCCGGTTTGACGGGCGCGCGCGGCGAGGCGTCGTTCACCCCGATCCGCAGCCGGTCCGCGGCCAGCGTCAGATCCAGCCGCACCTCGCCCTGGGTGTGCGCGATGGCGTTGGTGACCAGCTCGGACACCACCAGCAGGGCCACGTCCTGCTCCGCCGTCACGCCCCAGGAGCGCAGGGTGCGCCCGGTGAAGCGGCGGGCGTGCATGACGGCGTCCGGGAGCCGCCAGACCGTCCAGCGCGCCCGGGTCGGGCGGACCCGCATCCCGTCGTAGCGCAGCACCAGCAGGGCCACATCGTCGTCGCGCCGCTTCGCGCCCCCGAGCAGATCGTCGGCGAGCTGACCGGCGTCGGCCGGATCGGCCGCGCCGAGCGCCGTCCGCACCCGGCGGATGCCGTCCTCCAGGGGCAGGCTGGCCGACTCGGCCAGGCCGTCCGTGAGCAGGGCGAGCACGGTGCCGGGGGCCAGACCCACCTCCGTCAGCGGGAACTCACCGTCCTCGGCCACCCCCAGCGGAGGCCCGCCCTCGACCGGCAGTTCCTCGGTGGTGCCGTCGGGGAGCCGCAGCAGCGGTGGCAGATGCCCGGCCCGGACGAACCACGCGATGCCCTCCTCCATGTCCAGGTCCACATAGCAGCAGGTGGCGAACAGATCGGTCTCCATGCCCAGGAGCAGCCGGTTGGCGTGCGCGATCACCACGTCCGGCGGGTGGCCCTCCACCGCGTAGGCCCGGATCGCCGTACGCATCTGGCCCATGATCGTCGCGGCGCCGGCGCTGTGTCCCTCCACATCGCCGATGACGAGCGCGACATGGCCGTCGGCGAGCGGAATGACGTCGTACCAGTCGCCGCCCACCTCCAGCCCCATCGTGGCGGGCAGATAGCGGGCGACGGCCACCCCGCCGGGCAGCGACGGCAACTTGCGGGGCAGCAGACTGCGCTGGAGCATCGTGGCCAGCTCGTGCCCGGCGTCCATCGCATGGG
Source organism: Streptomyces sp. NPDC058773 (assembly GCF_042746015.1). Classification (NCBI taxonomy): domain Bacteria; kingdom Bacillati; phylum Actinomycetota; class Actinomycetes; order Kitasatosporales; family Streptomycetaceae; genus Streptomyces; species Streptomyces sp. NPDC058773. Next base: position 123,073 of record NZ_JBHYPE010000009.1, on the reverse strand, counting down.
CGCGCACCAGTGCCTGCCCCACCAGACCCGCGGTCGCGGTCAGCAAGGACCGCTCCTCCGGCCCGAAGTGGTGCTCGGTGTCCCATCCGACCAGGCACACGCCGACGATCCGGCCCTCGGCCGGCAGCGGCAGCACGGCGAGCCCACCGGGCCCGACCCCGGCGAGACCGGGTTCGAGCTCGGCCCCCTGCGGCCACAGGGCGACCTGTCCGGCGCGCAGCACGCTCTCCAGTGTCGGCAGCGAGTGACAGGCCGCATCGGGCCACTCCGACCGCCACTCGGACCGCCAGGCGTCGGGCCAGGCGCCGGGCTCCGGAGGATCGAGGACGGACACCACGAACCGGTCGGCCTCCAGCTCGGCCACCGCCACCCGGTTGGCCCCCAGCGGCGCCCGCAGCGCGGTGACCACCACCCGGCTGACGTCCCGGATCGTCGTGGCACCGGCCAGCGAGGCCGACAGCCGCTGCACGATGGAGACCTCGTCGGCGGTGGGACGCAGATACGAGGCGTCGGCGACCACCCCCAGCATCCGCTCCGGGGTGCCGTCGGCGCTGACCAGCACCCGGCAGCGCAGGCTGAGCCAGTGCAGCTCGCCGTTGGGCCGGCGGATCCGGATCGACAGCTGCTGGCTCTCGGGCAGCCCGCCCGGCTCCACGATCGACATCAGCGCCGGGACGTCGTCCGGCACGGTACGCGCCAGCAGCGTCTCCACCCGCCGGTCGAACTCCTCCGCAGTGATCCCGAACAGCTCCAGCACCTGGGCGTCCGCGTCCATCCGGCCGGTGCGCAGGGTCAGGGTGAAGGCGCCGCCCCGGAGCGTGTCCAGCCCCGGCCCCAGCAGCGACCGCCGCTCGGTCTGCGCCATGAAGCGGGCCGCGACGGCCTCCAGCCCGGCGGCAACCTGGTCGGCGTGCAGCTCAAGGAGGTGACGGCGGTCCGCGTCGAAGGCGTCGGTGGCCTTGTCCATGACCACCAGGCACCCCAGCCGCCGGACGCTCCCGCCCAGCGGCAGCACACCCAACGACACATCGGCGGGCGGCTTCCCGGCCCCGTCCCAGGGGCCCGCGCCGGGGGAGTCCGGGGCGCCGGTGAGGTCGTACTCCGCGAGCTCCGCCGGGCCCAGCCACAGGGGGGCGCCGGCGCGGAAGGCCGCGGCGACCGGAGAGTTGCCGGACAGCGGGTAGCTCGTCGGCAATCCGTAGGGAACGCCGGAGCCTCCGACCATCTCGGCCAGCTGAAGAACGCCGTCCCCTTCGGCCGGCACATAGACGGCGGTCAGCTCAGCCCCGGTGGACCCAAGGACTCGTGCGGTCACTGCCTGCACCGCCTCCGTACGCCGGAAGCCCTCGTCATAAGCCACGGTCGCCGTATCCGCCCTCGGGGGCCAGGGCGTCCACCCCGCCACCGCCTCATCGGATATGTCGTAATTTACCGCCTTCCCTCCATGGTGCGGCACGCAGGGAGCAGCCAGCTAGTCGGCGCCGGGATCACGGTGTGTGACTGGGAAAGTCCTCCGCCAGCAGCGCGGCCAGGTCGAGGAACGCCTCATGCGTACGGGAACGCATCCGGGCGAGATCGATGTCGCGCTGGCTGTCGAGGCGGTAGTCGAACGGGACGAAGACCGTCCCGCCCGGATGACCGCGGAACTGCTCGGCGAAGTCGTCCCGCCGCAGCGGCCGGTCCGGTCCGGGCAGACCGGTGACCGCGAGGACCGCGTGCTCGGCCAGCTCCGGATAGCCGCGGTGCGCCAGAGCGGTCAGCAGCGCCCGGGTCTGCCCGATGCCGCGCTCGGTCATCCGGGCCACGACCACCAGACGGTGCGTCATCGAGAGCACGGTGTCGCTGACGCTCTCCGTCCGCAGATGGGCCCAGTCCGCGAGGACGACGGAGAAGTGCCGGCTCAGCAGCTCCATCAGCCGGCGGTACTCCTCCTCGTACACCGGAACCGGCGTGGTGCGGCCCAGGCCGTGGGTGAGCGCACACAGCCCCGACGGGCCGTCCAGGGTGTGGCGCAGCACCTCCTCGTAGCTGCCGAGCGCGGGCAGCGCACGAAGGAGGTCGTGGCGCAGCCGGGCCGAGCCGCCGCGGTTCAGCCGGCCGGCCAGCTCGCCGACCGCGTGGCCGGCATCGAGCGCGATCACCCGGCCACCGCGCGCGGCGGACAGCAGCGACCCCAGCGCGATCGTGACCGTGCTCCGGCCGACATCGCCGTCCACGCCGACGACGGTCACCCGGTAGCTGAACCGCAGCCGGGCACGGATCAGTTCCAGCTTCCGCTGCTGCTCCGGCCCCCACCGCCGCCGCCCCGGCAGGGGCACCGCACCGCCGCCGCGCAACGGCTTGGCCGCCGCTTCGGCGGGCGCCGCGGAGTCGTTGTCGAGCGGGATCTGCGGGCCCGGACGGAGCGAGAAGCGGGCCGTGCCCCGGCCGTCCGCGTCGTCGGCCTCCGTGTCGGCACCGCCCGTCCGCAGCTCCGTCGCCAGCGGCACGTAGCGGGCGAAGGCCTCGGCGACCTCACCGGCGGCCGGGCGGTGGCGCGGGTCCTCGGCCAGGCACGCCGTGACGATCTCGCGCAACGGTCGCCAGGTGTCGCCCTGCCACAGCGCCATGTCCCCGCTCTCCGCGGACTGCGGCACCCGGTGCTTGTCCCCGAGCCGGCGCAGGATCTGGCCCAGCGACTCGACATTGTCCGCCGTCGTCGGGACGGCTTCCGCCCCGCGGGCCCGGAACCTGCCGTCGATGCCGCACCGGCCCAGTCCGGTCAGCATCAGCGAGCGCCCGACGACATGCACGCTCTGCGGTGTGAGTTCGGGCAGCACCAGCCCCTTGAGATGGCAGAGGTTGACGGCGCTCGCGAGATGCCATCCGTAGGCGATGGACAGCAGGGTGTCGCGGCGCAGCTGGGTGCCGCCGGCGGCCCGCAGCAGGCTGCTGAGCTGCGGCGGCGGACCGCCCTGGTCCTGCCCGGACGGGCGGTAGAGCTGCATCGCCAGCCACGGCGGCTCGTCCCGCAGGCCCGTCGCGAGCAGCAGCGGTGCATACTGGCCGGCCATCCGCCCCAGCGCCTCCGCCTCGGTGGCCAGCAGCGCCGCCGCCTCGTCCGGCGCGCCCGGCCTGATCACCCGGACCGCTGCCTCCTTGCCGGCACGGTCGCGGCCCAGGTAGACGAGCGACCGCGCGCCGGGCTGCCGGCCGTGCAGGGTGTACGGGCCCAGCCGGCGCGGGTCGCGAGAGGTCAGCGGGCGCCAGCCGTCCGGGTCCGCCGGCTCCGTGTCGTCCTCCGGCGGCGCGACCTGGACGGAGGCGCCCAGCCGGGACATCAGACGCCGCTCCACCGAGGAGAAGGCACGCGAGCCGGACGGGAGATGGTCCATCCCGTCCGGATGCGCGAGCCAGGCGGGGAAGTCGGGGGAGCGCCCGGCCAATTGCTCCAGGCGGCGGCCGATGTGGCGTCCGGTGCGCAGGAGTTCGGGCGTGGACACCGCATCGAGGAGCGCGGACTTGGCCGTCTCGGCGAAGTCGAAGATCCGGTGCTGGTCCCGCAGCGGACCGGCCACCGGTGCCTCGACGGGCTGCATCAGACCGCCCAGGAACACCTCGGCCAGATGGGCGGTGTCGACGGACCACGGCACCGCGGACTGCACCAGCCGCATCACCGGCACGGACACCGGCGCGACCGCCGCGATGTGCGCGGCGAGCCGGTACGCCTCGGGCGAGGCCGCGTCGCGGAAGCGCCGCACGGTGTCCGTGCCGTCGCCCGACGGGACGACCGAGCGCCCGGCCGGGGCGTGCAGCAGCGGGAGCCGGACCGTGCCACCGGTCGAGGCGAGCAGCCGGGACCAGGCCGCGACGGGACCGGCGGAGGTCTCCAGCACCGGCACCGGCAGCCCGTGGAACGGCGCGAGTTCGGCAGGCAGCACCGGATCGCTGACGCTCCAGGAGGCCCCGGCGGCACCGCGCCGGCGGGTCGTCACCCGCCAGTGGTCCGCCTGGATGCCGGAGCCGCCCCACAGCCGTGGCGGCAGCGCATGCAGCACCGCCACCGGCCCGTTCGCCGCCCAGCGCCTCAGCACCCGGTGCATCCGGCCGTCCCGCCAGGCGGCGCCCATCCCGTCGCTCAGCAGCAGGATCAGGGTCTGGCCCGACGGGTCGGCCAGCACCGCCGGCGGCAGGGTGGTGGTGTCCGGGGCGAACGGGCGGCCGCGCAGCAGCGGGGCATCGGGCCCGCGGGTGTCCAGCCCGTGGACGTGGACCATGCGGAACGCGCCGATCCGCTGCATCATCGTCCGCCACTCGACGGCCAGCCGCCGCCACAGCAGCATCGACATACCGTCGTCCACCACGAGCGCGAGGTCCAGCCAGCGTTCCTGCCCGGGACGCAGCACGACATCGGGCAGCCCGCTCTCGGCGAGCGCGGCGGCCGTCGCCGCCTCGTCGAACTCCTGGATACGGCTGGTGGTCCGGCGCTGCCGCAGCGGGCGCAGGGCGCGGCCGATGCCCAGCTCGCCGAGGAGCGCCTTGTTCTCCGGCACCCGCAGCGGAATCGCCGCACTCGTCTTCGGCGGCGGCGGGAAGTCCCGCCGGGGCGTACGCGGCACCGTCCGGGGCTCCGGCGCGGCGTGCAGATCGCCGCCGAGATCGTCCAGCGGCAGCACGTCAGGGGGCTCCGCCTCGGTCGCGGGCTCGTCGACCGGCGCGGGTGGCGGCGGTGGCTCCGGGCACCCGCCGGCGTCGGGCGCGGCGCGATCGGGGCCCAACGCCCGTGCGAGGGGCGCCGTTTGCTGCCCGGTCGGCAGCCGCCCGGCCAGCCAGAGCGCATCCAGCAGGGAGTGCCGGTCCAGCTCGACACCGGCCCCCGCGAACACCGCGAGCACCTCCCCGAGCCGGTCCGGTCCCCCTGTCATCGGTCAGACGGTCCCGCCGAGTTGGTGGAGCACGGCGTCCAGCAGTCCGTCGGCGTCCAGGTCCACCCCGCCGGCGCGCAGGAAAACGGCGTTGAGCAGCTGGTCGGTGGCGAGTTCGCCCGGACCGCGGCGCTGCAGGAACGACCTGAGCAGGTCGTCCACGCCGACCAGTGCGCCGTCACCGAGGTGGGCCGCCACGATCGCGCGCAGCCGCTCCTCGTCGGGCGTGGGCAGGTCCAGCCGGATACAGCGGCGCAGGAACGCCGGCGGGAAGTCCCGCTCCCCGTTGCTCGTGATCACCACGACCGGGAACTCGGTGCACAGCACCTTGCCCCGCTCCACCGTCACCGGGTCCTGGGAGTCGGCCGCCAGGACCTGGACCACCGACTGGGCCTCGGGCAGCCGGGCCAGCTCCGGGATCTCGAAGACGCCCTCCTCGAACACGGTCAGCAGATCGTTGGGCAGATCGACGTCGCCCTTGTCGAGCTCATCGACGAGCAGCACCCGCGGCCGCGGGCCCGGCACCAGCGCCGTGCCCAGCGGACCGAGGCGGACGAAGCTCCCGATGGACGGCTCGGCCTCCCCGCGGTCACGGCTGAGGGTGGTCTCCCGCAGCCGCCCGATGGCGTCGTAGCGGTACAGGGCGTCCTGGACGTTCGCCCGGCTGTTGACCGGCCAGCGCAGCACCTCACCGAGGCCGAGTTCATGGGCGACGGCCCTGGCCAGCGAGGACTTGCCGGTGCCGGCCGGCCCGGTGACCAGGAGCGGCCTGCGCAGATGCAGCGCGGCATTGACCACGTCGGCGTGTTCCGGAGCGATCAGATACGGCAGGGGACCCGGGGCGCCGCGCCGGGCGCCGCCGAACCTGCGCCAGGGCGGGGCCTGCGGCAGGGTGACCCGGCGCTGGGTGCCGTCTCCCTGGAACAGCCGCCAGTCGGCGGCGGGTTCGGGGTTCATAAGAGCTCCGTGGGTTCGGACAGCTGGAGTTCGGGCAGGGCGCGGTCGGGGTCGGCCCAGGCGAGGACGGGCCTGCCGGGGTGGTCGGCGGGGCGGTGCAGGGTCTTGGCGCGGTAGGAACGGATCTGTTCGGGCAGTGCACGGGCCGGGGCGTCCGCCACGTGCTGGACGGCGTGCGACGCCTCGTGCGCCGGACCGCGGTCCCACAGCACGACGGGGACGCCCATCGCCAGACACAGCTGGATGATCTCCATCCGGGCCCGTGCGGACACCTCCACCGACACCCGGGCGGCATCGCGGCGGTCGAGCAACTTGCCGTACACCTCGCGCACTCCGGTGGAGGGGCCCATGATGCGCAGAGGGCCGGCGGACTCCAGGTGGTCCCAGCGGTGCCGCCAGTCGGTGAGGAAACGCTCATTGCGCCGCAGGAGTTCCGGGCAGTGCACGACCAGGGCGTACTCCGCGCCCAGCACCCCAGGGATCAGACCGTCCGGCTCGGTGAACTCCCACTCGTCCACGGGGAGTTCGAGGCAGTCCCGGTCGAGGAGGACCTCGACGACCGGCCGGACGCCCTCGGGAGCGGACCGGCAGAGCCGCTCCAGAACCCGCAGCACCGCCTCGGCGGTCTGCGCCGCGGTGTAGCGGCGGCCGGTCTCGGTCGGCTCCCGGTGCGGCCCCATCCCGTCGTCGCTCCACAGGCGCAGCCCGAAGGCGTCCGCACCGGCCCTGACCAGGTGCACCAGCAGGCGGGGCGGACGGGTGCGCCGGCGCCGCCCGAGGGCCCATTCGTCGGCGTCGGCGCGGCGCTCGCGCAGCGAGTACGGGGGGAGGCCGAGCCGGGTGGCGACGCGGTTGGCCCACATCCGCAGCCGGGCCCGCTCCGTGGCGGGACACAGCACCGCCACGAACTCCATCGCGCGCAGCAGGCCGGGCACCCGCTCACCCGGACCGGAACGGCTGTCGCCGGAGAGTTGTTCCAGACTGCCCAGCAGCTCGGGGAACCCGGCCTCATAGGGGAGTTCGGCGACCAGCGGCAGCGCGGCCCGCACCGCGTCCGGCAGCAGCTCGGTGACCTCCGGCGGCAGCCCGGTCACCAGGGCCAGCAACTGGTCGTGCTCCTGCGGCGACAGCAGCCGGGGCACCGTGGACAGCCTGCCCGCCGCGATCAGCGCGCAGACCGCTGACCGGTCCTTGTAGCGAAGCTCTTCGGTCAGCGCCGCCAGCGCCCGCTCCTCGGTCACCAAGATCCGCGCGAACTCCTCCGGCGTCGGCGCGGACGCGTCCATGGGGTGCCCGAGCCCGCAGCGCTCGGCGACAGCCCTGGCGTACTCGGCCCGGAACATCGGTGTGGGCAGCACATTCGCCAGCAGATCGGCGAGCACGGCATGGGCCGGATCGTCATCGTGGACCGGCCGTTCCAGCAGCGCTCCGGCGCCGGCCGCCCGCAGCTCGGTCTCGATCCGCTGCCACGGGATGCCCCAACTGCGGCGGGTGACATGCCGGGAGCTGTAGGGCTGGTCGACGGGCGGCAGCATGCAGGCCGTCACGAGTCCCACGACCGCGCCCTCGGCATCCGACCACAGGGGGCCGCCGCTGTAGCCGGGCCCGATCGCCATACCGGACAGCGCGCCGTCCATATAACCGATGCGGCCGTCACAGGACTTCACCCGGACATCGGCGTACGAGCCGCTCAGCGCGCTGCCGTGCCAGGCGCGCACCGACTGGCCCACCCGCATCGGCCGGAACTCCGGCGGAGCCGGGCAGCACAGTGCGGTGCCGACCCTGAGGACCGCCAGATCGCCCGCCCACTCCTGCTCGCCACGGCCCGGCGGACCGTCCGTGTCGTCGAGCCGGCGCGGCGGGATCCAGTGGACCGGCTGCGCCTCGTGCAGCTGCGCGCCGGACGGACCGTGGGTCTGCACCCGCAGGGTGATCCCCTCCGGCCGGCCGGCCTCGAACATCTCCTTTCCGAGCGCGTCATTGACGACATGGGCGCAGGTGAGCAGATGATGCGGCGTCAGTACCACGGCCGCGCCCGCCGATTTGCCGTCCCCGGCGTCCAGCACCGACGCCACCCGGAACCGGGGGTCCGCCGCATCGTCGGTGCCCGATACGGCGCGGAACCAGCCCACTAGTCCGCCCGCTGCGGCTGCCAGGTCGCCGTGATCGTCAGACTCGCGTGGCCGTTGGCCCCGACGATGCCGAGCTTGAGATCCTGGCCGACCTGCACCCCGAACTGCACCGACATCTCGTGCGGCGGGCGTTGGGAGGCGATGACCGCGTCGTGGATCTCCTGGAGCAGGGGCCCGAGCGGCTGCAGCGTCGTCCGCATCGCCGCGAGGGCACCGGCTCCGGCCGCCGCGCCGCCACGGGCCACGGGGACGGTCGGGCCCATGCCGTCCGGCAGGTCGGCGTCCTGGGATTGCGCCGGGGGCGCGGCCGCGGTCGTGGGGGCCAGTTCGAGGCAGACCGACGTTCCGTCGGCGAGGCTGAATTCTGTGAGTTGGGGCACACCTCCATTGTGCCGATCAGCGGTGCTCACGGCAGCGGAACGGACGGATCATTCCCGCAGGCCGCCGCGGCGCGGTCAGTGGGTGTACGGCCGTACGGACTGGGCGTGCCGGAACACGTTGCGCGGGTCCCAGTACTCCTTGACCGCTTGGAGGCGCGCGTAGTTGTCGCCGTAGTACAGGCGGTGCGAGGGTTCGCCGGAACGGTTCCACTCGGGGTCGTCGAGGTCGGTGTCGGGGTAGTTGATGTAGCACCCGTCGGTGACCGGTTCCGGCTGCCCGGCTGCCGGGGTGCCCGTCGGCGCAGGATCGGCACCCCGCCGGTGTCCTGGTAGACGTCGTGGTAGAACTCGCGGATCCAGCGCAGATTCGGCGCAGCGATCGAGGGGTCGTCAGGGGAGTCCTGCTGCCGGCTCCAGTACGTCTGGTACTGGAGCTTGAGCACGGAACTGCGTTGGTGGACCGCGGTGTCGGAGCTGTCGGGGAGGTTGATCGCACCGCCGTACGAGTCGACCTGGAGCAGCGCCTGGGGGTTGTCGTAGTCCTCGCGTGACAAGTGCCGGTAGATGGCGTCGAGTTGCGGCTCGGTGAAACCACGCCTCATGTAGGCCGACTTGTACTTGCCGCACTGGTTGGCGCCGGAGCCGTTGAGCGTCTGGGTGGCGGTGAGCCACGGCAGCCGGGTCGGCTCCTCCAGGCCCTCCATGGGCGCGTGCTCGCCCATCCGCCGGTCCAGTGCGGTGGATTCGACGCCCAGATCCCGGGTGATCCACTCCAGGAAGGCGTTCAGCCGCTCCACACTGTCCGGCCTGGTGGCGTCGAGCTGGGTGATCAGTCCGATCTGGCCATTGGCGCGGTGGTTCAGCTTCAGCAGGGTGAACATGTCGCTGTAGTCGCCGCGGAGGGGCGCCGGGAGTTCGGTGGTGTTCTCGTACTCGAAGAACAGCCCGTAGTTGCGCACCAGCGACTTCAAGCGGTCCGGGTGCCCCGTCAGCTCCTCCCACGGCCACGCCACGGCGTGCAGCAGCACCTGGGAGGGCGGCTTGGGCAGCCCCTTGAACCAGTACCGGGTCACCACACCGAAGTTCCCGCCGCCCCCGCCCGTATGGGCCCACCACAGCTCCCGCAGCTCCGGTTCGGGCGAGTCGCGGCGCGCGATCACGACCTCCGCATGCTGCCCGTCGCGAACGACGACGACCTCCACCGCATAGAGGTAGTCGACGGTCAGCCCGTGCTGCCGGGACAACAGCCCGTACCCGCCGCCGGCCACATGCCCCCCGGCGGCCACCGAGTAACAGGAGCCGCCGGGCAGGGCCACCCCGAACGGCGCGTAGAGGTGCGTGGCGGCATGCCAGTTGTTCGCCCCCGACTCGACGCAGTACGCGCCCCGCTCCTGGTCCAGGTAGGCCCGGTCCAGCTGCCCGAGGTCGATGATCACGCCCACGTCGTCACCGCAGACGAAGTTCTCGTAGCAGTGGCCGCCCGACCGGACCGTCAGGCGCCGGTGGAGGTCCTCGTCGGGACGGTGGCTCGCCAGATATTTGTTGACCGCCGCGACGATCTCACTCGTCGAGCTGACCACCGACACATAGTCAGGTGTCGCGAGAAAGCGCTGGTTGAACCCCCTTCGCAGCGCCTCGTAACGGTCGTCGCCCGGTCCCACCTCGATCCCGCACTCGGCTCCGGCCAGGATTTGATCGACGGCCATGGTGCTGCTCCCTCGTCCTCGTCGTCCTCTGCGAAATGGCAGCGTAGCGTTACCAGTGACTACTATCCGTGACGATCGCGGGTGGTGTGAGTCCCTGAAAAGAGTGAACTTGTGGGTCGGGGCCGGCCCCCGGCCTCTCGTGCGGACGGACTGGTGATCCGGTGGCCTGGTGGCCGCCGGTGCGTCCGGTCAGCCGGGTGTCAGCACGGCGGCCCCGTGAACCCGGTCGGCTGCCAGGTCCGCGAGCGCCTCCGGCGCACGGCTCAACGGGTAAGGGCTGACGGTGACCTGAATGCCGATCCGTGCCGCGGTCGCCAGGAACTCACGGCCGTCCTCCCGGGTGTTGGACGTCACGCTGCACAGATTCCGCTCGTAGAAGAGATGGCGTTGATAGGTGAGCGGTGGGATGTCGGAGAGGTGGATACCGGCCACGGCGAGGGTGCCGGAGCGGTCCAGCGCTTCGAGCGCCACCGGCACCAGATCGCCCACCGGCGCGAAGAGGATCGCCGAGTCCAGCGGTTCGGGCGGCCGGTCGTAGGCGCCGCCCGCCGAGGACGCGCCCAGCTCCAGGGCGAGTTCACGGGCCTGCGCGGATCGGGTCAGTACATGGACGGTGGCCCCTTCGGCCAGTGCGACCTGCGCCGCCAGATGCGCCGACGCGCCGAAACCGTAGATCCCGAGCCGGCCGCCGGGGGGCAGCGCACTGCGGCGCAGCGCGCGGTAGCCGATGATCCCGGCGCACAAAAGCGGCGCCAGCAGCGTGGCGTCCTGCGACTCCGGGAGCGGATAGGCGAAGTCCGCGGGCACGACGGCGGCTTCGGCGAAGCCGCCGTCGGCGTCCCAGCCGGTGTACACCGAGGACGGACAGAGGTTCTCGTGGCCCGCGCGGCAGTAGCGGCAGACTCCACAGGTGCCGCGCAGCCACGCGCCGCCCACCCGGTCCCCGGCCCGGAACCGCGTCACGGCCCCGCCCGTCGCGGTCACCCGGCCGACGATCTCGTGCCCCGGCACGGTCGACGCGCGGTGCGGAGGCAGGTCGCCCTCCGCCAGGTGCAGATCCGTACGGCAGACACCGCAGGCCTCCACCTTGAGCAACAGGTCATCGGGGCCCGGGTCGGGAGCGGGACGGCGGACCGCTACCAGCGGCCCGGAGGTGACCGGGCCGGGATGGCGGACGGCCCAGCCGGACAGTGCGTCCGGGCCTGAAACGGGGGCCATGGCTCCAGGATGGCGCGCTCCGGGGAGCCGGACAAACGGTGCGCCGCGCCGGTCTGCCGACGCTCGGCCGGTTCGCCGCGCGGTGGCTCCGCGCAGCGTTCCGCCGGGGGCCGGGCCCGCTCAGCCGAAGGGCGTGATCAGCTTCCGCAGCAGCCTGGCGAGCGGATGCTTCCTGGCGGCGGGAGGGGCGCCGGGAGCGGGACCGGGAGCAGGGGCGGCGGCCGTGTCCGGCGGTTCGACCGGCGGGGCATCCGGCCCGCTCCGGCGCTGCGCCGGAGTCTGGGGTGCGGGCGGCTTCGTGTGCTTCGTGCGGCTGCGGGCGGCCTCGGCGCGGACGAGCGCGCCAAGAGCGGCAAAGACGTCGAGGGGCATGCCGAATCTCCTGCGGTGGGGTGCCGAGAGCTGATGACGGCAGGCCGCAGTCGCCCCGGGCCCCGCTGCGGGGAGGAGGGGGCGGATGCGGCCGGGCCTGCTCAGCAGCGCAGGACGGCCACGCACTTCGGTGATGCGGGAACGGCGGCCGTGACGACAGCCGTGGAAGAGGCGCTCCCCGACGTGGTACGGGTCTCCTCGGGAAGGGAGTCCCCGAGTGCTTTGCCACCGGCCCCCGTGGGGACCTGGTGGCGGAGATGGCAGGCCGTTCCGTCGCACTTGCGCCGGACGCCGCTGCCCGGATGCTTGCCGTCGCCCTCCGTGGACGCCAGCACCTGGCCCGCCGGAATGCAGGGCCGTTCGGCCTGCGCGGAAACGGCGGGGGCGCCGGAGCGGGGCGGGCAGCCGACGGCATCGGGCGCCACCGCTTCGCAGCACCCGATGCTGAGCGCGGCGTGCAGCAGGGCCAGTAACACGAGCAGCATCAGCACGCGCCGGCCGCCGGATGCCGCGGAGCGGCCGGTGCCGGCGGTGTGGCGCATGCGCATCTCCCAACCCTCTTCGGGAGGGGATCGATCCCCCGAAAGAGGACAGGGCACGCCAAATACGCCGCAAGGAGCGACAAAACCACCCGTTCCGGCTATGTGCTCCTGTGTGCAGGCCGTACGCATACGCCGCGCTTCGCACGTCCGTCCGCACGCAGGCGCGGTGGGACGCCGGCTGGTGCCGCCCTTCGGCGCCGCCGGCCCGCGCCTACCGGTCGGCGTCGCGGGTCGCGTACCGGCTGTGGTAGTGCGAGAACCGCTCCACCGGGTCGCCGTCCAGGCTCCACGGCCAGGGCGTCACCACCCCTCCGGTGGCGCGCAGCGCGGTCCCGGCCTCGGCCGTGCGGCCGGCCTTGATCAGGGCGTAGGCCAGCAGGTTGAGATCGGCCAGGGCGGCCGCGTGGGTGAGGAACCCCGGGCCCGACCAGTAGTGCGCCGCCTGGTCGAGGGCCTTGGTGGCGTCGGGGCGCCGCCAGATCTCCGCGGCGCCGACCGCCATCAGACCGCCGCCGGCGAGCGCGCGCTGGTGGCTGCCGACGAGCGCGGTGAGTTCCAGACCGGCGGCGGGGGCGCTCGGCGGCATGGCGGCGCGGACCCCGTCGAGCAGATCCAGGACCAGGGCGCTGGAGCCGCACTCGTCCGGTGAGAGATACCCGAGAGCCTGCAGATGCGCCTCGCGGTTCCATGGATCGCGGGCCTTGATCTCGCGCCAGACCGCCGACAGCTCCGTGGAGGGGCGCTGCTCCAGGCGGAGCGTGGCGAGGAGCAGGGTCCACGGTGTGGGGTCGGCGGGGAGGAGCTCGGCCGCGAGCCGGCAGGTCTCATCGGTGACGTGCAGATCGACGCCGGAGCCCTGCTGCCGGGCCTGGAGGAGATCCGACCAGGCGTGCAGCAGCAAGGCGTGCGGGTCCTGCGGGCTGTGCTGTCGCCAGATGCCGGGCAGCGACCGGCCGGCGGAACGGGCGAGAACCGAGAGCCGGTGGGCCTTGCGGTCCCAGTCCTGGCCGGTCTCGCTGAGTACGTCCGCCATCGAGGCCATCACGGCGGTGTCCAGTGAACCGCGGGACCAGCACGTCTCGACGCGGCGGCGGACCTGCCCCAATGTGCGGTCGTCGAGCTCGGGGACCAGGCGGGGAAGGCTGCCTTTGCGGCGTCTGAAGACGGGCATGAATACGGGGGCCTTCCGGTTGGGAGTCGTCTGTGGAGTTGAGCAGGCGTGCTGCCGGGGGGTGGCTCTCCAGGCGAGACTACGGGCAGGGGTATGCATAGGCATACCCCTGCCCGTATGGCAGACCAATCAGGTCAGCTGGAGGTGAGGCTCTCCTTCTCGGCGGAACCGCGGCCGAGACGGTCGCGGACCAGGGAGACCGCCACCACCACGGCGGCGAGCAGCACCGACAGCAGGACCTGGATCCGGCCGCCGCCCTCGCTGTCGTCGGTGAGCATGTAGACCAGCACGAACGAGATCATCGCGATCGTCGCCCAGGTCAGGTACGGGAAGAGCCACATCCGGACGATCAGCTTGTCCGGGCTCTCGCGGAGGATGATCCCGCGCATCCGGAGCTGGGAGAAGCAGATGACCAGCCAGACGAAGAGCGCGACCGCACCCGAGGAGTTCAGCAGGAACTGGAAGACCGTGGTCGGCCACAGGTAGTTGAAGCCCACCGCGATGAAGCCGAAGAGGACCGAGGCCAGGATCGCGGCCTGCGGGACACCACGGGAGTTCGTCCGGGCGAAGGCCTTCGGGGCGTCGCCGCGCTGGCCCAGGGAGAAGGCCATCCGCGAGGCGGTGTACAGGCCGGAGTTGAGGCAGGAGAGCACCGCGGTCAGCACGATGACGTTCATGATCTGGCCGGCGTGCGGGATGCCTATGGAGTCCAGGGCCGCGACGTACGAGCCCTTCTTCTCGATCGACGGGTCGTTCCACGGCAGCAGGGAGACGACCACGAGGATCGAGCCGAGGTAGAAGATGCCGACCCGCCAGATGACGCTCTTGGTGGCCTTGGTGACCGCGCGCTCCGGGTCCTCGGACTCACCGGCGGCGAGGGTGACGATCTCGCTGCCCATGAAGGAGAAGACGACCATCAGCACACCGGTGAGGATCGCGGTGGGTCCGTTCGGCAGGAAGCCGCCGTGCGAGGTGAGGTTGGCGAAGCCGGTTGCCGCGTTCTCGGAGCCGGGCAGCACACCGAAGATCGCCAGACCGCCGAGGACGATGAAGGCCGCGATGGCGACGACCTTGATGCCCGCGAACCAGAACTCGAACTCACCGAACGAGGAGACCGAGGCGAGGTTGGTGGCGGTCAGGACGACCATCACGATCAGGGCCCAGGCCCACTGCGGGACGGCCGGGACCCAGCTGGTGAGGATCGCGGCACCGGCGGTCGCTTCCACGGCGAGCACGACGACCCAGAAGAACCAGTACAGCCAGCCGATCGAGAAACCGGCCCAGCGGCCGAGTGCCCGGTCCGCGTAGGCGGAGAACGAACCGGAGGTCGGGTTGGCGGCCGCCATCTCACCGAGCATCCGCATCACGAACACGACCAGCGCGCCGACCAGGGCGTACGACAGCAGGATGCCGGGGCCGGCCGCGGCGATGCCGGAGGCGGACCCCACGAAGAGGCCGGCGCCGATGACCCCACCCACGGCGATCATGGAAAGGTGGCGGTTCTTGAGGCCCGACTGCAGACCAGACTGCTCCGGAGACTGCCCGTGCCCCGACGGGGTGGGCGGAGCGGCCACGGGGCTGGGGGGAGGTGTAGTCATCTTCGACTTCCATTGCGGGTTGGAGGGGTCATGCACGGGGTGACTGCTGGGTCGCCTCGGTGTGGACGGACGAAAGGGCCGGCCGGAGGTGGTGGCGATAGTGGCCCTGACGAACTTCGAAGGCCAGACGGGGAGTCGCGGCCTTCGGATGCCTGCGCGGGTGGGGGAGCGCTCCTTGCGCCTCCGCGCTACTGCCCGTCCTCCTCGTGAGAGGTGAGCCGCATCACGTCCGGATTGGGATTTGCGTAAGCGTATGTGGCGGTGCTCGGCGGCGTATTTGTGAGAGTGGACAAATTCGTTCCGGATGGCTGTCCGTCCGGCTAATGCGGAGGACGGGAACGGGGGGCTCGCGCTGCGGGCGCACGAGGGGCGACCGCGGGCGCCGACGGCTTCCCGCGTCGTCCCGGAGCGCCTCGGGACGGGTGCTGGTGCGGACGGACAACGCCGTCGGGGAAGCCTTGGCCGCCGGAACAGAGGCCCCGGAGCGCCCGCGCCCTAGCGTGAGTTCGGCCCTGGGGCCGGTCGGCCGGCCCCGCCGCCGGCCGACGAGCAAGGGGACTCCATGGCCACCCTTCCCTCCGCCCGACAGACCCGCACCGCTCCGGCCGCCGCGCCGTCACCCACACCACCAGGGGAGGGCGGCCGCAGTGGGACGGGGAACGGAATGTCAGGTGAATGGAGCGCTGAATCTCCGCCGGAATATTCGACGGGCGAAGACGTGGAAAACGGTCCAAGTCCGGTAAATCGGGCGGATCGAGGTGCCGGAATCGTGGTGATCGGCGCGACCACGCTCGCGCGCCGGGTCTGTGCCTCCCTCGGGGAGAGCGGTCACCCCGTCGACCACCTCGCGGCACCGGACGACCACGACCTCCGCAGGGCGCTCTCCGCCCAACCGGCCGGGGTCGCCGTCCTGGTGGGCGACGATCTGTCCGCGCTGCGCTACGCCCTCGCGGTACGCCATGTCTGCGACACCGTCCGGATCGTCGTCACCGTCTTCGACCGCACCGTGGCACAGCAGCTCCGGCTGCTGCTGCGCGACTGTGTGCCGGTCTCACCCGCCGACCTCCTGGCACCGACTCTGGCCGGTCTGTGTGTCGACCCCGACGCGCTGGCCGTATGGGACGACGGGAACGGTGCGGTGGCGGTCCGTCCGCGGCAGGGCCGGCTGGTGGAGACCGTCTGGCGGGCGAGCGCGGCCGCCCGGCGGCGGGCGCTGCTGGGACGGCTGCGCGGGCAGCTGCAGCCCCATGACGCGGACGCCCGCCTGCTGCTCATCGGGCTGCTGGGCATCGTCGGCGTCCTGGTTCTGGACTGGGTCTGGCTGGTCGCCGCGTTCCACAAGCCGGTCAGCACCGCCTTCCTGGAAGCCGCCCGGGTCGTGGCCGGGGTGGGGCCGGCTGCGCCGCACGCCGGCCATCCCGGGTACGAAGTGGTCTCCGGGGTGGCGATGCTGGTGACGGTGGGCTTCACCGCGCTGCTGACCGCGGGCATCGTGGACCGGATGTTCGGCCCGCGGCTGGTCGGCGTCCTCGGGCCGCGGGTGCTGCCGCGTGCCGGTCACGTCATCGTGGTGGGGCTGGGACAGGTCGGTCTGCGGCTGTGCCAGACCCTGCGGCAGCTGGGGGTCCCGGTCGTCGGGGTCGAACGCGAGCCCACCGCCCCGAACTTGCGCCTCGCGCGGTCGATGGGGATACCCGTGGTGCTGGCGCACGGCGAGGACCGGGCCGTGCTGGCCCGGCTCGGCCTCGGGCGGGCCCGCGCGCTCGCCGCCGTCGGCTCCGACGAGCTGGACAACATCGCCGTCGCGGTCGCCGCCCACGGCGTGGCACCGGACGTCCGGGTGGTGCTGCGGGCCGGTGAGGACGAGGCGACCGCCGAGACCCGTTCGCTGCTTCCGCTCGGGCTGACCCGCGACATCGTCCGGACCAGCGCGGCCTTCGTGACCGCTCATCTCACGGCCGGGACGGCCGGCGCGGAGCCGCGCCGCGTGGTGGCCGGCGCCGACTGGGACCATGTCGATCTGCCCGGCCGCGGTCTGGTCGGCTGGCCGGTCCCGGCCGGGGACGACTGCGGCCATGTGCCCGGCGGCGGCGAGCCCGACGGCGGCCGGAGCGCCTGGCCGGGCGCCCCGGCGGTTCCGCCTCAGTCCTCGCCGTAGGCGCCTGCGTCGGACGGCACGCACGCCCTGTTCGGTCCAGATGATCTTGCCGTTCGGGGTGTAGCGGGTGCCCCAGCGCCGGGTGAGCTGCGCGACGATGAACGGTCCGCGTCCGCCGTCGTCGGCGGTCCGGGCGTGACGCAGGCGCGGCGTCGTCGGACGGCGGGCCGGTCAGCAGGGTCTTGAGCACGTTCCCGCCGATGTCCTTCAGCGTCTCCCCGGGCACCGCGAGGGCACTGCACTCGTCATCGCCGGCCCGTCAGCTCAATAGAGCAATATCGCCCAGTTCAGGAGTTGTTGACCAGTGGCGGTACCGAGGAGCCGGGTACTTGGGAACCGGCCTCAGCGGCCTTCCGTGCGGAGAGGACGCCGCACGGCGCGGTATCCCGGCCGGCCCGCCGCGCCCCGCTCAGCCGGCGGGCGGCAGACGCAGCTGGAGCATGGCCAGCAGCCGCTGGTCCGGGCGGCTGAGGTCGAGACCGGTCAGATCCTCGGCCCGGCGGATGCGGTAGCGCAGCGTGTTGGGGTGCACATGCAGTTCGGTGGCGGCGGCCCGGACGTCGCCGAAGGCGTTCAGATAGGCGAGCACGGTCTCCGCCAACTGCCCCTGGTTGCGGCTGTCATGGGCGATCAGCGCGGTCAGCCGGGGGTCGCGCATCTCGGGGTGCGCGGACAGCAGCGACAGCACCTCGCTGACGAGCACCTCCGCCTGGATGTCCGGCAGCGCGGCGACCGTGGTGGCGACGCCGACGCTCAGCATGGCGTCGAGGATGCGGTCCGCCTCCCGGCGCGATTCGGGGATCTCCCCGAGCCCCGGCACGATGCAGCCGACCGAGCCGCGCAGCGACAGGCCCAGGTGGCGCCCGGCGGCGTCGGTGATCTCCTGTCCCCAGCCGCGCAGCGTGCCGGTGTCGATGCTGCGCGGCAGCTGCGGCAGCAGCACATAGATCCGCGCGTCGACCTGGGTGACCACGGCACTGCTGTGCCGGGCGGCGGTGTGCACCGAGATCAGGTTGCTGACCTCGCCGCGGGCCAGCTCCGGCGGAGTGGCCTCGGCCGTCCCGTACGAGAAGCCCAGGACGGCGGCCGGGCGGGCCGCGTCCAGGGCCAGGTGGCTGGCCAGTGGCTGGGGCCCGGTGCTGCCCTCCAGCAGCCCGGCCGCGAGTGTACGGGTCAGCGTCAGATCGGCGGAGAGCTCGCGGCGGCGGCGCACCAGATGCAGGGCGGCGACCCGGGCCGCGCCCAGCAGCGCCTGGTCCGCCCGCTCGGTCAGCGGCGTGGAGCCCTCCTGCACCCAGATGACGCCCAGTTGCCGGTCCCCGGACCGGATGGCCACCGCGAGCCGGCGGCGGATGCCCAGCTCGGGGTGGGCGTCGATGTTGATCACGTCGTCGGAGGTGCGCAGTCGCTGGAAGACACCCCACTCGCGCAGCCTCGACAGATACGCCTCCGGGCCGTGCCAGCCCAGGATGGACCGCCGCCGCAGGTCGTCGACCTCGTCGTCATCGGCGGACCGGGAGTAGGCCAGCACGCGGTTGGCGGTGTCCTCGATGCTGACGATGCCGCCGGTGAGGATCGCCGTGGTCTGGGCGAGGGAGAACAGGTCGCCCTCCTCGGCCCCCTCGCCGGGGCGGTCCTGCGGCGCACTCTCCAGCGCCGCGCGGGCCAGCGCGTCCACCTGCTCCCAGCGCGCCTCACCCCGCACGGACAGCAGCGCTATCCCGGCCTCGACGGCGGTCGCGCTGAGCGCCGCGGCCTGCCCGGGGGCGTCCAGCTTCACCGCCACGGCGGCGGCGCCGTCACGGCCGCCGGCCCGCAGCGCGGGGAACGCCGCACGCCCCCGTGCCCCGATGGCGAGGATCAGCTCGCCGGGGTGGGCCATCGGCGGGTCCTCGGGGTCGAGCAGCGCGACGCTGCGGATCTCGACGTCCAGCCCGGCGGGCGCGGCCTGCAGCTCCACCAGGGGCTCGCCCAGCGACATCAGCAACTGGCGCAGGCTGATGCCCGTACGGGGTGGCGGTGCCGCGGCAGCGGGATCCATGATCGGCGCCTCTGCAGGGTTCGGATGGCCGGGGCTCATCGGGCTGCCGGCCCTCTCCCGGGTACGTCCGATCACGTTGTGTCAAGCGCCCGACCGGCCCGAGAGAGAGCCATCACCGCAGGTATGAGCCACGCCAACTGTCACGCCCACAGTACTGGTGCCCCCTGACCCGGCAATCGGGGCCGTGCGGGAGCCCGAGGCGGCACCGCCCCTACTGGGGGGCGTCTCCCCGACCTCCGTGGGCCTGCGACGCCGACGGTTGCTTCCCGGCCGCCGCCGCACCGGCCCGGGGCTCCCTTCTGAAGGCCCAGGCCATCTTCGGCTCCATGGCGAAGCGGAAGACCCGCTGCACCGGCGGGGTGCACAGCAGGGTCACGACCGCCGCGGCGATGAAGGTGACGGCGACGGCGCCCCACGGGGTGCGGACCCAGCCGGTGTCGTACCAGTCCCACCAGCGGGAGCCCTTGGCGAGGAAGCCGTGCAGGAGATAGCCGTAGAGCGTGCCGGCGCCCAGTACGGTGCACCACATCCGGCGGCCGGGCACCCAGGCCAGGAAGCACGCCGTCAGCACCAGTGAGCAGCCGAACAGGGCGGGCTGCATCAGGGCACCCACCCACCAGGGAGCGCCCAGCTTCTCGGCGCTGTCGGTGTGGTAGAACCATGCGTCGTTCATCCGGGGCACGGCCCAGTACGCGAAGGCCAGCGCCCCCGCGAGGACGGGCAGCGCGGCGATCCGCACCGGCCGGCGCCGCACCAGGCTGAAGTGTTCCGCCTTCAGGCACATCCCGAGGACGAAGTACGGCAGGAATTGCAGCACCCGCTGCAGGTCCAGCTCGGTGCCGACATCCGGGGACGCGGACGCCGCGACGGCGATCGCGAGGGCCAGCGGTACCGGCCACCGCACGATCCGCCACAGCGGTGCGGTGAGCCGCCAGATGAACAGCGCTGCCAGGAACCAGGTGAGGAACCACGGGTCCAGCAGGCTGACCGTGAAACCCGGGATGTCGCCGGCCCAGTAGCGGAACAGCGCGAAGGCCGTCTGGAAGACGACGAACGGGACGGCGACTCCGGTGACCAGCCGCTGCAGCCGGTCGCGGCGCATATCGAAACTGCGCGAGAAATAGCCGGAGATGACGGTGAACGCGGGCATGTGGAACGCGTAGACGAAGCAGTAGAGGGCCGCCGCGGTCCGGCTGCCGTGGTAGTACGGCTCCCAGGCGTGCCCGACGGCCACCAGCACGATGGCCAGATACTTGGCGTTGTCGAAGAAGGCATCGCGCTGTTTGGGCGGGGCGGGAGCCGCCGGTTCGCCCGGGGCGCCGGCGGGGTGGCGCGCCGGTTCGGCGGGCGCCTCGTCGTTCGCGGGCCGGCCGGTGCCCTGCCGGGTGGAGGACCTGGGGGCGGGGATCACGACACGGCCTCCCAGTGGTCCGTCGGCCGCCGTGGCCGTCTTGCCGTGCCGGTGGGGGCGATGACCATGGCGATCGTGGTGAACGGCATACCGGCTCCTCGGGTGGACTGCTGCGGGGCGGGTGCGGCGCCCGGCGGGCGTGCCCTTCCTCCCCCTGGTCGTCTACAGTGTTGTAGACCGTCGGTCGAACTGTAGATGCCGGGATGCGCCACAGCGCACCCCGGCCCGGCACAGGAGGGGCGGGTGGCATATCTCAAGGCCCGTCCGTCCGCGCCCAGTTCACCGTCGGCCACGGGCTGCGTTCATCCGTATCGGATCACGGCGGCCCGCCGCCACTCGATGTGGCAGTCGTGAGCCATCTCTCCCCGTCCGCGCCCGCCCGCGGGGCGTACCACACCGGCGCCCGCCGTCCCGCCGGACCGCGCCGCCCGTCGGCCGGACCGCCGCGATACCAGTACAGTCACCACACCGACCACCCGAAATGGACCCCATGAGCGCGATCAGCATCGGCCAAGCCGTCGTCCTCGGAGCCGTCGAGGGGGTGACGGAATTCCTTCCGGTCTCCTCCACCGGCCACCTCAAGATCACCGAAGGCCTGATGGGCATCCCCGTCAACGACAAGGCCGTCGTCGCCTTCTCCGCGGTCATCCAGGTCGGTGCGATCGCCGCGGCCCTGGTCTTCTTCTTCAAGGACATCGTGCGCATCGTGGGCGCGTGGTTCCGCGGACTGCGCAACCCTGAGGAGCGCTACCACCACGACTACAAGTTCGCCTGGTGGGTGATCTACGCCACCCTCCCGATCGTCGCCGTCGGCCTGGCCGCCAAACCGCTGATCGAAGGCCCGCTCGCCTCGCTCTGGGTGGTGGCCGGCTCACTGATCATCGGCAGCGGTGTGATGTGGGCGGCGGACCAGATGGGCCGTCACAAGCGCGGTGAGGACGACACCTCGCTCAAGGACGCCATGCTGGTCGGCTGCTCACAGATCCTCGCGCTCCTCTTCCCCGGCTTCTCCCGCTCCGGCGCGACCATGTCCACCGCCCTCATGCTCGACCTGGAGCGCGTCGCGGCCACCCGGCTGTCCTTCTTCCTCGGCATCCCGGCCCTCACCGGCGCCGGAATCTACGAGCTGAAGGACGCCATCGGCACCGGCGCGGCCGTCGCACCGCTCGCCATCGGCACCGTCGTCTCCTTCGGCGTCGCCTACGCCTCGATCGCCTGGCTGCTGAAGTTCGTGGCCAAGCACTCCTTCAACTCCTTCGTCATCTACCGCATCCTCGTCGGCGCACTGCTCTTCGGCCTGCTGGGTACGGGCGTCCTCACCTGACGGCCACCACGGGCGGGCCGGCGCTCGGCCGCACGGAGGGCCGGCGCGGGCGCCACGGCCCCCCGTTGCCGTGACGAATCCGGAAGCCGGCTGAACGCTCCCGGCGCGCGCTGCGTATCCCAGGGTGAGCCGAGGAATTTTCCCCGATTCCCGGCTCGGCCCCGGTTTTGCCTGTGAACCCGGGCCGTGCGGTTCGCCCCGCCCCCGCTACCCCCTGGCAGGGGCGGGGCGACCGCCCGACTGTGGGTCAGTGTGGTCCCACCCCTTCCGCTGACGCTGTTGTCCTTGCCGCTGGAGGGTGCACAACGGGATCTGGACGCCGTGCGAAACATGACGCTTTCCGGTGTCGCCGCCGCGATGTACGTCGCCTGGAGCCGCGTCACCAGCCTCTCCGGTCAGCACACCTGGATCAACGGCCGTTCACCAGGAAAATCCACACATCACCTCCTATCTTGGTGAAGACGGAAAGAACGTGAGTGATGGCGCGTGCCATCCTGTGCGCACGTGCCCATGCTGCTGGGACGGTGTGCACGGTGGATTCTGCGCATGCGGGAGGCCGGCCTGGTCCGCGATCTGCGTCGCCACCGTTGGTAGTGGCCGAGCCACAATCCGGGACCTCACTGGCCACCGCGCTCATCGATCCCGACGGGCGCGTCCAGCTCTGGAGCGACGGCGCTGAGGCACTGACCGGCTATCCGGATCAGGAGGTCATCGGCCGGGACGCGGCGCTGCTCGCCGACCGGACGGAGCTACGGGGAGGAGCGCTCGTCCAGGAAGTGCTGCGCACGGCCGACAGCGTGCACACGGACTGGCTCCGCTGCCGCGACGGTACATGCCGCAGCGTCACCTGGCACCCCGTGCCGGTTCCACTGGCGACCGGTATGGGCGTACTCGCCGTGGCGGTGCCCGAGGCACAGGTGACCAGCCAGGGCCACGCGGTCATGCTCGACCATCTCGTGCATTCCTCCCCCGTCGGCCTGGCGGCAGTCGACACGGAATTGCGCTTCGTGTACGTCAACGAGACGTACGCCCGCGTGCATCGCATCTCCGTCGAACAGCATCTGGGCCGGTCCGTCCTCGAAGTTCTGAACCTGCCTGATCCGGAAGCGATCGAAAGGATGCTGCGCCGGATTGTGGACGAAGGGGAGACCATCGAGAACATCCGGGTGGCGGCCAACAGGCCGGACGGCGATCCGTACGAGGTCATCGGAAACCTGTTCCCGCTTCAAGGGCCCGACGGCAGGATCCTGGGCGCGGGAGGCATCGTCTACGAGTTGACGGACGGTGGAGGGGAGCTCCTGGACACGGCCCGCGGCCGGCGCAGGCTGGAACTGCTGGGCCAGGTCAGTGCCAGGCTCGGCCAGGGGCTGGACCCGCGAACCGTCGCGGCCGAGCTCGTAGCAGCCTGTGTTCCGGGATTCGCCGAAGCCGTCGAGGTCGATCTGCTGGAGAGCGCGGCGCAGCCGGCCGCCGATTCCTTCGACGCCCGCGCGGCGGAATCCGGCGAGCATCCCGCT
The DNA here is from genome assembly GCF_042746015.1 of Streptomyces sp. NPDC058773. NCBI lineage: Bacteria > Bacillati > Actinomycetota > Actinomycetes > Kitasatosporales > Streptomycetaceae > Streptomyces > Streptomyces sp. NPDC058773. Next base: position 99,642 of record NZ_JBHYPE010000009.1, on the reverse strand, counting down.
GCCCCGCCGGGGCCTCTCTTCCACCCCCTGAATCTCACGTCAGGCGCCAGCAGGCCACGTCCCGAGGACGAGCTGCCCCAGCCGCGTCCGACGCTCCGGGCCGCCGCCCAGTGCGTCAACTCGGCGCAGCCGGTGGCATTCGAGACCACCAAGAAGGACGGGGCCGCACTGCACGGCATGGCGGTGCCGCTGATCGCGGTCGGCAGGATGATCGGAGCCGTGACCTTCCTGCGTCAGGTGGATGCCTTCAGTTCCGAGGACGCGCTCCTGGCGCGCGAGATCGCGGCCCGTACCGCCACAGCGATCGACAACGCGCTGCTCTATCGACGCGAACGGCTGGCAGCTCTCGCGCTCCAGCGCCACCTGCTCCCCACCCAGCTGCCCTCGGCGAAGTGGTTCCAACTGGCGTACCGCTACCGTCCGGCCGAAGACGACACCCTGGCCGGGGGCGACTGGTACGACGCGGTGCCCCTCCCGGGCGGCCGGATCGGGTTGGGGATCGGTGACGTGATCGGCCATGGCGTGGGCGCCGCCGCCGCGATGGGCTGCTACCGCTCCTCGGTGCACGCGCTCCTGGCAGTTGGACTGCCGCCAGGACAACTGCTCACCCGCTTGGACGGGTTGTTCGCCGGCAGCGACGGTGAACTCGCCGCGACCTGTACCTGCGTCGTGTACGACGGGGGTGTGGGACGCTGCCGCATCGCACTCGCCGGGCACCCGCCCCCTTTGCTGGTCAGGCCGGACGGATCGGTGGCCCTGCTGGAGTGCGAGCCGGGGCCGCCCGTGGGGATGGGCCTCCACGAGGTGTACGCCGACCGGGAACACCCCGTCCCGCCGGGGAGCCTGGTGGTCCTCTACACGGACGGGATGATCGAAGACCGCAACGCGGTTCTGGACCTCGACCAGGGAATCGCGCTCCTGAGCCGTGCCGTCCGCGATCCGAAGGCACCCCTGGACGAGATCTGTGACGCGATGACGGCGGTACGTCCAGCCAACTCCACGGACGACGCCGCGCTCCTTGTCGCACGATTGGGCCGGCTCTGAACGCCGCCGGCAGCGGCCATGGGCCGTTCCCGGGCGGGACGCGGCCCGGTGTGCGGGGCGGCCACGGCCAACTGGCCTGGCCGCCCCGGCCGGTCAGGCGCCCGGCGGCAGGTGCGACGGGCGTCCCGCGCCCCGGGTGAGGCGGTAGCCGGCGATCCCGCCGAGGGCCGCGAGCAGCCCGCCCACCGCGGTCCAGATCCAGCGGTCGGACCACCAGCCCGAGGACCAGCCGCCGTCCGGTTCGTCGAGGGCCGCGGCGGCTCCGGGAGCGCTGCTCTCCTCGGCCTGCGGGGTCGCGGTGCCGGCGCCGGGCACCAGGGGCGCGGCGAGGCTGCCGTCCACCGCGTGCGCACCGCCCATGTCGGCCGTGGTGGCGTCGACCTCGGCGCGTACCGGCAGGCCGAGGTCGTCCTTCGGCAGGTCGGTGACGGTCAGCCGGACGTAGTAGCTGCCCGGCAGCGGGTCGTTCGCCCACGGCTCCGCCCAGGCGCGGACCGTGCGCAGGGTGCAGGACAGTTCGACGGAACCGGCGTCCTGCTCCGCCGTCCTGGTCTGCGCGCCGTACATGCACGACTGGCGGCGGCGCAGGCCGTCGTAGACATCGAGCTGCCAGGTGGCCGCGCCGTGCCGGGCGGCCTTCGGGAGGGTCACCTCGGCCCGTACGGTGGCGCGCTGTCCGGCGTCCACGGGCAGTACCCAGTAGAGGTAGTCACCGGTGGAGGCGCTGGCCGTGGCCCGCTGGTCCGGCTTGATCGCGGTCGCGGTACGGAACGAGGTTCCGGCCTCGGTCGGCGCGGCCGTCTCGCCGTCGGCGCTCGCGCTGGGGGAGGGGCTGTCGGCGACGGCGGTGCCCGCCGGGCCGAGGAGCGCCGCGCCCGCCAGCACGGCGGCGGATATCAGTGTGCGTATGGCACGCATCAGTTGGTCCTCCAGACGGTGATGCGCCAACGGGAGATCCAGCCCCACAGCAGGCCGGCCAGCAGCCCCGTGAGCACCATCGCGATCAGGAACCACCAGCCGTGGCCCAGGCCGAAGAAGGCCGCGTCGGAGGCGTCATCGGGACCGTCCACCAGGTCGACGGTCAGCTCGACCGGCAGGCCCGGGTCGGTCTTGACCGAGGCGGGCGCCGAGAAGGAGTTGCTGACCTGGAGGCAGACGGTCTCCTTCGCGGACTCGTCCGCCTCGTCCGAGGAGTCGAGCTGCGGCTTGGGGTAGCGCAGCCCGGAGGAGATCACGTCGGTACGGCCGTCACCGGCCTCCGCGCCGCGGACGATCTCCCGGCCGTGCACGGTCGAGGCGCGGAGCAGGAGGCCGTAGTCGTTGTTGACCGCGCGGTCGGCGCCGATGCTCACCGAGGCACGCAGCTCCTGGCCGGGGCGGACCGCCACCCGGTACCAGCGGTGCTCGGCGAACTTCTCACGGTCGGTGTAGACGCCGGGCTTGAGCTCCGGGGCGCCGGCGCACTGCTGGGTGCCCTCGGTCGGTTTCGGGGTGACCACGGGCTTGGCCGCGCGGTCCACCAACTGGTGTACCCGGTCCCGGAGTTCCTTGGTGTGCTGCACCGAGGTGTAGGTGCCGCCGGTGGCCTCCGCGATACAGCTCAGCTGGTTGCGGGTCTTGGCGTCCGGCAGCAGTCCGAGGGTGTCGACGGTGAGGTGGATGCCCTTGGCGGCGATGTCCCGGGCCACCTGGCAGGGGTCGAGCGGCGCGCACGTATCCTCGCCGTCCGTGATGAGGACGATCCGGCGGGACCCGTCGCCGCCCTTGAGGTCGTCGGCCGCGCCGAGCAGGGCGGGGCCGATGGGCGTCCAGCCGGTGGGGGCGAGGGTGGCCACCGCGGTCTTCGCCTCGGTCCGGTCCAGCGGCCCGACCGGATAGAGCTGCCGGGTGTCCTTGCAGCCGACCTTCCGGTCGTCGCCGTGGTAGTTGGCGCCGAGGGTGCGGATGCCGAGCTGGACGTCTTCCGGGACGGCGTCCAGCACCTCGTTGAACGCCTGCTTCGCCGCGGCCATCCGGCTCTGCCCGTCGATGTCCCGGGCCCGCATCGAGCCGCTGACGTCGAGCGTCAACTCGACCTTGGGGGAGGATTTCGCCACCGGCTCACCGGCGGTGGCAGGTGTGGGTATCAGCGCGACGGCCATCGCGGCGAGCAGGCCGCACACCCCGGCCGCCAGCCGTTTTCTAGTGATCATTGCCGGATCGTATGGAGAAACCCCCCGCAGGCCAAAACGGCCTCAAGAGCGGGGCGGAGAACGATCGGTGGCTGGTTCGGCCGGCGGGTGCAACCCAGTGGTCCGGGTGCCCCGATCCGCCCTCCCCGCGGGCGCCGTCCGCACCGTGCGCGGTCTCCCCGCTTCCCCCGCCTGCCGCTGAGATCCGGCCATTGCGGCCGACGGCTCGCCTCCCGTACCGTCGGGGCTCATTGCGTCTCACTGAATGGCGTTGAGTCCCAATTGGTGGGACACGCCGTGTTGTTGAGGGGTAAATCATGTCATGGGCGACCCGGAGACGGGGCGGGGAGGGGGAATTCGCGTAGCGCCGCACATGGCCTCATGCCTCGCCGCTCCCGGAAGCGTCTGGTCCGCATCTGTCGAGCGCCCCGCCGCATCGCGACGGGGCGCCGTACCGCCCTGGAGGGCACCGTGTATCTGGCCACCCTCATTCATCAGGGGCGCGCCCGGCTGGCCGGCCGGCTCGCCCCGCAGGACCCCTGGCGGCTGGCACCGCCCTCGGTCTCCCTCGCGGACGTGATCATCGGCGGCACCCTGCCCTGGTCGTGGGGCCAACTGCCCACCGGGGCCGACCTGGTGCCCGCCCTGCCGTACCGGCCGGGCGCGCTGTACGGCGTCGGGATGAACTACCCGGACGCCATCGTGGAGCGGGGCGGGCGGCGCCCCGCCGAGCCCCGCCTGTTCCCCAAGGTCTCCTCCAGCGTCATCGGCAGCGGCGAGGCGGTCGTCATCGACCCGGAACTCACCCGGCGCGTCGACTGGGAAACCGAGTTGGCCGTCGTCATCGGTACCGAGGCCCGGCGGGTGTCCGAGGCGGACGCGCTGCGGTACGTCTTCGGCTACACCGTCGCCAACGACATCTCCGCCCGCGACCTCCAGGAGCGCGACGGGCAGTCACTGCGGGGCAAGGGCCTGGACACCTTCTGCCCCTTCGGGCCGGTGCTGGTCACGGCCGACGAGATACCGGATCCGCAGCGGCTGCGCATCCGCACCCGGGTCAACGGCGAGACGGTGCAGGACGGTTCGACGGCCGACATGGTCTTCCGGGTCTCCGCGCTGATCGCCTACCTCAGCCGGTTCTTCACCCTGCGGCCCGGCGATGTGGTGCTGACCGGAACCCCGGCGGGCTGCGGCGACTTCATGCGGCCGCCGAGGGCGCTGCGGCCGGGTGATCTGCTGGAGTCGGAGGTGGAGGGGATCGGGCGGCTGGCCAATCCGGTGCGCAGCAGCGCGCCCGACGCCGCTGCGGAGTGCGTGCCCGTGTCCTAGGCGCCGGGCGCCAAGTAGCCCAGCGCCGAGGAGAGTTCACTGCACACCTGAGCCACCACCGGGCCGTAGGCCGGCACCAGCGGCGCCATCCGTTCGGCCACCCCGGCCACGCTGACGCTGGCGACCGGGAGCCCGGTGTGGTCGTAGACGGCGGCGCCGCAGCAGCAGCTCGACTCGTCGAAGTCCCGCAGGTCCTGGGACCAGCCGCGCTCCCGGGTGCGCTCGATCTCGGCATGCACGTCCGAGACCGTGGCCGCGGACACCGGGCACCGCGGGTCGCGGACCAGCTCGATCAGGGTGTCCTCCAGCTTCTGCCGCGGCAGCGCCGCCAGATAGGCGCGGCCCAGCGAGGTGGAGTGCAGCGGGCGGGAGCCGCCCAGCTCCGCGGTCACCACGGCCGGCCGGGTGCCGCGCTCGCGGTGCACGAACACCATCGTCAGACCGTTGGGCACGCCGAGGCTGACGGTTTCCTGGGTGAGTTCGGCGAGCTTGCGCAGCGCGGGCGCCGCGGTGTCGCGCAGCGTGGTCGAGGCGACCGCCGCGGACGCCAGCCGTACGGCCGTCGGCCCCAACTGCCACTGCCCGCCTGCCGGGGTGCGGGTCAGCCAGCCCTGCTCCTCCAGGCGGTCGACGAGACGGTAGGCCGTGCTCCGGGTCAGCCCGAGCGCCTGGGCGAGCTCAGGAGTCGAGACACCGCGGTTGCCCGCCACATGGGTCAGGATCGCCAGCCCCCGGTCCAGCGCGCCCGCGGCCCGCTCGCCGGGACGCCCACCGCCGGACGTCCGGCCGGTCCCCGGCGCCACTGACTCGCTCATCGTCGCCCTCGGTCTTGTCGCCACTCGCTGCGGATCGGATCGGTCGGGTGACACTACCGACCCAATTCCGGCGCTGTCACCGGTACTTGTGCGTCCCGTGGGGGCGCTGACCGGTCCGGTGTCCCGCACTGAACGAGATCATGTCCTAATGAATGGGACTCCCGCAAGGTGTGGTGACGGGGGCAAGGGGCCTGTGCGCACCCGGCCCGCGCGCTGCCCGGACAAGGCCCCGGGCGTCGCGCGGGCCGACGTGGTCAGTCCACCGCCGCCGCCATCCGCCGTACCGCCTCGGTGAGTACACCGGGTGAGGTCGCCAGGTTGAGCCGGACGTGCCCGGCGCCGCCGGTGCCGAAGCCGGCGCCGGGGCTGAGGGCCACTCTGCCGCGGTCCAGGAAGGCCGCCGCGGGGTCGTCACCGAGGCCCAGCGGGCGGCAGTCGAGCCAGGCGAGATAGGTCCCGGCGGCGGGGCGGTAGCGGACCCGGGGGAGCCGCTCGTCCAGCAGGCCGGCGAGCAGCCGGCGGTTGTCGTCGATGCCGGCGCACACCGCGTCGAGCCAGTCGCGGCCGTCCCGCAGGGCGGCGGTGTGGGCGATGATGCCGAGGTGGCTGGGGCCGTGGCTGACCTCTTCCGGGAGGCCGGCCAGCTCGTCGGCCGCCGCCGGCCCGGCGACGGCGAGCGCCGCCTTGAGCCCGGCCAGGTTCCACGCCTTGGACGCCGACATCAGCGCGAGCCCGTTCTCCGCCCCGGGCACGGTCAGATAGGGCACGAAGGCGGCGTCCCGGGCCACCACGGGCGCATGGATCTCATCGGCGACGACCCGGACGCCGTACCTGTCCGCCAGCGCCGCGACGGCGGTCAGCTCCTCGGCGCCGTGCACCGTGCCGGTGGGATTGTGCGGACTGCACAGCAGGTACGCGGCCCGGCCGGCGCCCGCCGTGGCATGCCGGAAGGCGCCCTCCAGCGCGCCGAAGTCGATCCGCAGATCCTCGCCCAGCGGGGCCTCCACCACGCGCCGGTCCATATGCGTCACGAACTGGTAGAACGGCGGATAGACAGGGCAGTTGACGACCACCGGGTCGCCCGGACCGGTGATCAGCTTGAGCATCTCGACGATGCCCAGCATCACGTCCGGCACGATCGCCGTGCGCTCCACGTCCAGCCCGTCCCAGCCCCACCGGGTGCGGGCGAAGTCGGCCAGCGCCGAGGCGTACGCCGTCCCCGCCGGGTAGCCGGTGTCGCCGAGCGCGACCGCGTCCGTGATCGCCCGGGCGACCGGTGCGGCCAGTGGCACATCCATCTCCGCCACCCACAGCGGCAGCACGTCCTCCGGGTAGGTGCGCCACTTCATGCTCGTTCGCCGTCGCAGTGCGTCGAGCGAGAGCCGGTGCAGCGGATTGAGGTCGTCGGTGGTGTCACGCGGCGCGCTGTCCATGAGGCCAAAATAGGCACGTTCCGCGGCGAAGGGCAGAGGGCCGGGCCCATCGGACGAACCCGTGCGCGGCTGGGCGGGGTCCCGTGCGCAGCGTCGGTGGTGGGTGTGCCGTGGCGGTTCAGGTGGCGGTGAGGACCAGCGCGGCCTGGTCGTCCGGGGTGGACCGGCCCGCGAAGGCGGTCACCGCGGCGTTCACGGCGGCGATGAGACCGGCGGCGCCCGGCGGCTCGGCGTGCTGCGGGCGCAGGGCCTCGGCCAGGCGCTGTTCGTCGAAGAACGCGCCGGTGGCGGAGCGGGCCTCGGTGATGCCGTCGGTCACCAGGACCAGGCTGTCACCCGGACGGAGAGCGAGCCGGCACGGGGACCCGTCGAAGACGGGGGCGACGCCCAGCAGCAGGCCCGACTGGGCGAGTTGCTCGATCGTGCCGTCGGCGCGGCGGACGAGCGGGGGGACATGGCCGGCCCGGATCAGGTCCAGCGTGAGACCGGACCCGGTGGGCCGCAGCTCGCCGTAGACCAGCGAAACGAAGAGGTCCTCGTCGACGGAGCCGCAGGTCAGCGCGTCGTTGATGGCGGCGACCACGGACATCGGGTCGTTCAGCAGCCGGGCGGCGGCGCGGGCGGTGTGGCGGACCATACCGGTGGTGGTGGCGGCGCGGGCGCCGCGCCCGCAGACATCACCGATCATGAGCGCCCAGCGGTCACCGGGGAGCGGGAAGACATCGTAGAAGTCGCCGCCGACATCGAGCCCTTCGCCCGCCGGGTGGTAGGAAGCGGCCAGATCGGCGCCGGGAATCCGGGGCAGTTCCGGCGGCAGCAGTCCGGCCTGCAGATCGCGGGCCAGTTGCACCCGGTCGGTGAACTGGTGGGCGTTGTCGGCGCCGGCCGCGGCCCGGCTCGCCAGCTCCTCGGCCAGGGCGACGGTATGGCCGTCCAGGGGCGGGCCGGTGGCCAGCAGGGTCAGCACGCCGAAGGTGCGGCCGCGGGCGCCCAGCGGAACGGACACATAACCGGTGACGCCCGGCAGTGCGGGACGGCCGCCGCGGGCGACATCGGCGTGGTCCGTCTCCGTCGTACCGGAGGCCAGCACCCGGGCCACCGCCCGGCCGATCTCGTCGTGCATGCCGGGGGTGGCGAGCAGCTCCTCGTCGGCCCGGGTGGCCGCGGCCACGGCGATCCGCCGGAGACGGCCGTCCTCCTGCACATGGACCGTGCACAGCGGCGCCAGGGTCGGCACGGTCACCCGGGCCAGACGCTGCAGGCAGTCGGCGAAATGCAGCTCGCGGGTGATGGCCGTACTGGCCTCCAGCACGAAGGCCAGGTCGTCCCTGACCGCCTTCTCCCTCTCCTGGGCGGCGCGCCCCGCCTCCAGGGCCTGGTGGCGCTCGATGGCCAGCGCGGCAATACGGGCGAACGCGCCGCTGAGGGCCACGTCCTTGTCCGTGGGGGCCTTGGGGACGCGGTGGTAGATCGCGAAGGTGCCCAGCAGCCGGTCGTCGGTCCCCATGATCGGGGTGGACCAGCAGGCCGCGACCCCGGCCCGTGCGGCCAGGTCGCGGTAGTCCCGCCACCGGTCGTCGGTGGCGATATCGGTGACGATCACCGGCTCGCGGAGATAGGCGGAGGTGCCGCAGGAGCCGACGTCCGGGCCGATGACGACCCCATTGATGGCGTCGTTGTAGAACGCGGGCAGGCTCGGGCCGGTGCCGTGCAGCAGATGGGTGCCGTCCGGATCGGTGAGCAGTACCGAGACGATCAGCTCCGGTGACAGCTCTTCGATCGCCCGCGCCATGCCGGTCAGGACGTCGCCCAGCGGGGCCTCGCTCGCGATCTGCTCCAGCAGGAGCCGCTGTTCGGCCGCGAGGAGCTGGGCGTGCTGGTACGCGGTGGTCTCCACCGCGATCACGACCACCCCGTCGATCCGGCCGAACGCGTCCCGGCGGGGCTCATAGGTGAAGTCGAAGAAGCCCTCCCGCTCCGCCCCCGGCGGACCGAGCACCAGCCGCCCCGCGCGGGCCCGGTACGCGGTGCCGGTGCGGTAGACCGCATCGAGCCGGTCGAGCACGCCCTGCGGGCCCAGCTCCGGGATCAGCTCACCGATCGGCACATCGATCCGTCCGCGGTCGCCCCCGAAGGCCTCGAAGAACGCCGGATTCCCGGCCTCCAGCAGATGCTCCGGACCGCTCAGCGCAGCGAAGATCACCGGAGCCTGCTCGAAGAGATCCTCGTACTCCTCGCTCCGGCGGGGCGGAGATCTGGGAGGTGTGGCGACCGCACCGAGGCGATCCGACTGAAGGGACATGGCAGGCCACCCTTCCTGCGGGCACCGATCCGTCCACCTCCCACTTTGGCACACCGCCCGGGGGAGTCCAGGCCACGGCCGGAACGGTCGCGGAGGGGAACCGGGCGGCGCCGCGCCGCATTCACCGTCTGACCACCCGGCTGCCGCCGCGGGCCGGGACACGAAGGCGCCGGACCGCCGAGCGCCACGGTGGCCGGGCCCGGACTCCGTACGCTGACCTGGCCGTCCCGTCGACGGCGGGATGCTTTCGCAGTACGACAGGAGCACACCATGGCTGCCTCCGCCCCTGCCGGTACGCCTTCCGGGGCCTCGGCGCGGCAGCGCCTGCGCGCCTGGATGCTGGAGGGTCTGTCCGATATGGCCCGGCATCAGAACGGTCCGCACGCCGGGCCGGTGAGCGCCCACAAGGGGCAGCGGTGGTGGCGGGTGATGTGCCTGACCGGTGTGGACTACTTCTCCACCCTCGGCTATCAGCCGGGGATCGCCGCCCTCGCCGCGGGGCTGCTGTCCCCGATCGCCACGATCGTCCTGGTCATCGTGACGCTCGCGGGCGCACTGCCGGTCTACCGGCGGGTGGCTGAGGAGAGCCCGCACGGTCAGGGCTCGATCGCCATGCTGGAGCGGCTGCTGTCCTTCTGGAAGGGCAAGCTGTTCGTCCTGACCCTGCTGGGCTTCGCCGCCACCGACTTCCTCATCACCATCACCCTGTCCGCCGCCGACGCCGCGACCCATCTGGTGGAGAACCCGCACCTCACCAGCGCCCTGCAGAACGGCCAGATGGTCATCACCCTGCTGCTGATCGCGCTGCTCGGCGCGGTGTTCCTCAAGGGCTTCCTGGAGGCGATCGGGGTGGCGGTGGTCCTCGTGGGCGTCTACCTCACGCTGAACGTCGCCGTGGTCGTCGCCGGACTGTGGCACGTGGCGACCGCCGCGCATGTCGTCACCGACTGGTCCCGGGCACTGACGGCCGAGCACGGCAACGGCCTGGCGATGCTCGGCGTGGCCCTGCTGGTCTTCCCGAAGCTGGCGCTGGGGCTGTCCGGATTCGAGACCGGTGTGGCGGTCATGCCGCACGTCGAGGGCGACCCCGGCGACACCGAGGCGCGTCCCCGGGGACGCATCCGGGGCGCGAAGAAGCTGCTCACCACCTCGGCCGTGATCATGAGCGTCTTCCTCATCGTCACCAGCTTCGTCACCACCGTGCTCATCCCCGAGCAGGAGTTCCAGCCCGGCGGATCGGCCAACGGCCGCGCCCTGGCGTATCTGGCCCATGAGTACCTGGGCTCGGCCTTCGGCACGGTCTACGACATCTCCACCATCGCCATCCTCTGGTTCGCCGGCGCCTCGGCCATGGCCGGGCTGCTGAATCTCATGCCGCAGTATCTGCCGCGCTACGGAATGGCGCCCCACTGGGCGCGGGCCGTCCGCCCGATGGTGCTGGTCTTCACCCTCGTCGCCTTCCTGGTCACCTGGATCTTCAACGCCGACGTGGACGCCCAGGGCGGCGCCTACGCCACCGGCGTCCTGGTCCTGATCAGCTCCGCCGCGATCGCGGTGACCATCGCCGCGCGGCGGGCCCGGGAGCGCGGCTGGACGATCGGCTTCGCGGTGATCTCCCTGGTGTTCCTCTACACCACCGTGGCCAACGTCATCGAGCGCCCCGACGGCGTGAAGATCGGCGTCTGCTTCATCGCCGGGATCATCCTGGTGTCGTTCCTCTCCCGGCTGGCCCGCGCCTTCGAACTGCGCGTCACCAGCGTCGTGCTCGACAAGATGGCCGAACGGTTCATCCGCGACATCGCCCACCGCAAGATCCGCTTCATCGCCAACGAGCCCGACCAGCGGGACCTGGCCGAGTACCGCGACAAGCTCGAACAGATCCGCACCGACAACGACCTCCCGGTCGACGACGACTTCATCTTCGTCGAGGTCACCCTCGGCGACCCCTCGGAGTTCGAGAGCGAACTACGGGTCCGCGGCGAGGTCCTGCACGGCCGCTACCGCGTGCTCTGCCTGGAGAGCTCCACCGTCTCCAACGCACTGGCCGCCCTCCTGCTGCACGCACGCGACCTGACCGGGGCCCGGCCGCACATCTACTTCGAGTGGACCGAGGGCAGCCCCTTCGCGCAGTTCCTCCGCTTCTTCCTCTTCGGCCAGGGCGAGGTCGCCCCCGTCACCCGCGAAGTCCTCCGCGAGGCCGAACCGGACCGAGAGCGGCGGCCTCGGGTTCATGTCGGGTGAGAGGCGCTGCTGTTGGGGCCGAACCCGGAGTTCCGCGTCAGCCCCGGCCGAGGACGCAGAACTCGTTGCCCGCCGGGTCGGCCAGGACGACCCAGGAGACGTCCCCCTGTCCCACGTCGGCCCGTGTCGCGCCGAGGCCTTCGAGCCGGGCGACCTCCCGCGCCTGATCCTCGACGGGGTCGGACATCAGGTCGAGATGGACGTGGCTCCATACGACGTCGTCGTCGGGCGTGCGGCGGAACTCCAGGTACGGCCCGACGCCCTTGACGGAGCGCAGCAGGGCGTGGTCGTCGGTCAGTTCGTGGACGGTCCAGTCGATCGCCTCGCCCCAGAACCGCACCATGGCCCGTGGGTCGGCGCAGTCGACAACTATGGCGGCTATCGGCCCGGTGTCCCGGTAGAGCTCCCGGGGCTCCAGGACACTGAACATATTGCCTTCCGGGTCGGCCATCACCGTCCCCGGCGCGTCGCCCCGGCCCATATCGGCGGGCGTCGCCCCCAGTTCCTTCAGACGCGCGACCAACTCCGCCTGATGGGCGTCGGAGGTGGTGGCGAGCTCGATGTGCACGCGGCACTTCACCGTCTCCGGGTCCGGGACGCGGACGAGATCGATACAGACGGCGGACGGGTCCGGCCAGTCGAAGCCCACGGGTTCCAGGTTCGTGACGCCGGGCCCTTCGCTGGAGACACCCCAGCCGAGTGCCTCCGCCCAGAACCGGCCGAGTGCCGAGTCGTCCCGGGCCTTGAAGTTCACCTGAACAAGTTGCAGCGTCATGCCGCTTACCCTAGGTGATCCTCATCGGGCAGGCGTGCGAAAAGGCCTGCTGAGTGATCACCTCCCCATGCGTTCGCACCCTGTGTTCGCTCCTTTTAAGGGCGCACCGTCGCCCGGCCCCTTCGCAGCACGCAATCGCCGCACAGCGCGCCCGCGGCATCCGGTGCCGCCCGGTAGAGCAGGCAGCAACTCCGGCGTGTGAAGCGCCCGTTGCGGGGTTGCGGGGTGTGGAGGTCCATGTGGGGTTCCAGGGTGTGGGTGTCCCGCAGGAGCGGATGCCGGAGGAAGGTCAGGGCCGCGGTGCGCGCGGGCCGTGCCAGGGGTGGGGCCGCCGCGGTGACGCCCGTGGCCGCGCCGTGCACGGCCGAGGCCACATTGCCCCACAGAATGCGCGGGGAGACCGAGAAGGGGGCGAAGGCGTCCACCAGAGCGCGGACCGGACCGTCCAGCAGGTCGTCGGCGATGGCGCTGACCGGGCGGGTGCCGCCGTCGGCGGTGGGGGTCACCGCTTCCCGGGGCAGTGACAGCCGGAACGCGCCGCCGAGGGCGGAAGCCCACCACAGCTCGCCGAGGGTGAGCGGCCGCGACGGCAGGCCGTGCAGAGCAGCCAGGCCGAGGACCGGTGAGATGACCCGCGCCACCAGCCCCAGATGGGCCACCGAGGCGGCCACCCGTGGCTCCACGGCCTCGGGCGGTCTGCCGCCGTTCGCCGCGAGCGAGGACCGCACCGCGGCGACCCGCTCCCGCAGCACACCGCTCCCGTTCTCTTTCCCTCCCTCCGTCACCTCGCTCAACGTCCGCCAAGGGACGCTGAGTTCCGCCCCCGCGGAATGCGTCTCGAAGGCGCAGAAGGGCCCGAGCGCCGCCAGGTGGGTCGTCGTCGCGGCCGTGGGTTCTTCCGTCATGCGGTGGGTTCTTCCGTCATGGTGTGCGGTCCGAAATCCTCGAATTGGGGTGGTGACAGGGACCGGGCGGGGCGGGGGCGGCCGTTCACCTTCGTTGCCGGTAGAGGTCGGTGAGCAGCGCGACGGCGGCATGGGTGGCCGGATGCGGGTCATGGCGCCGCCAGACGAGGTGGACGTCGACGGGCGCGGCGTCCCGCAGCCGCCGGAAGACGATGCCGTCGCGCCGGTACTGGTTGGCGGTGCTCTCCGGGGTGATGCCGACACTGCGGCCGGTGGCGATCTCCGTGAGCCAGTCGTCGATGTCCTGGGTGTACTCGACGACCGGACGGGCATCGGGCGGCCACAGATCGGCGGTGGTGGTGCCGGTGCGCCGGTCGAGGAGGAGGGTGCGGGTGCGGACGTCGGAGAGCGGGATGGCGCGGCGGGTGGCCCACGGGTCGTCGGCGGCCATGGCGCAGTAGCGGCGTTCCTGGCCGACCACGGCGCCGGCGAAGCGTGCGTCGTCGAAGGCCGTACGGACCACGGCGAGGTCGCACAGCCCCTCCGCCAGACCACCCGTGGCGGAGTTGGTGCGGACCAGATGCAGCTCGATGCCGGGGTGGCGGGCCGCCCAGCGGCGCTGGTACTCGGCGGTGTGCCGCCCCATGGCCGACCAGGCGTGGCCGATGCGCAGCCGGGTGTGACCGGTGGTGGCTTCCCGGATGAGGTTGTCGGCCTCGGCAAGCACCTTCCGGGCGCGCGCCAGTACCTGCACTCCGGCGGTGGTGGGAACGACACTCCTGCTGGTGCGGTGCAACAGCCGGACACCGAGGGAGTCTTCGAGCGACGCGATCGTCCGGGACACCGCCGCCTGGGAGATCCCGAGATCGATGGCGGCGTCCGTGAAGCCACCGGAATCGACGATCGCCACAAGACAGCGCAGATGTCGCAGTTCCATCCCCACATCCATAACCACAGCGTATTGATGCGTACGGGCATGCATTTTAGGTATGGACACCCGGGGGCGGATGCTGCCGGGCATGACACGAAGCACGCAAGGCCTGCCGGACCTGGAGGCCGCCCGTGGGGGACCGGCGGTGCGCTCGGGCCGGCTGACGGGCGTGGCGATGATGTGCGGCAGCGGACTCGCCAACCAGACCGGCGCCGCGACCGGGGCGCTGGCCTTTTCGGCGATCGGGCCGGCCGGGGTGGTGGCCGTACGGCAGTGGGTGGCCGGGCTCGTCCTCCTGGCGGTGGGCCGGCCCAGGCTGCGCGGGTTCACCTGGCGGCAGTGGTGGCCGGTGCTGTGCCTGGCGATGGTGTTCGCCACGATGAATCTGACCCTCTACACCGCCATCGACCGCATCGGGCTGGGGCTGGCGGTGACCCTGGAGTTCCTCGGCCCGCTGGCCGTGGCGATGGCCGCCTCCCGGCGTCCGGTGGACCTGCTGTGCGCCCTCGTCGCCGGGTCGGCGGTCGCCATCCTGACCCGTCCCCAGGCAACCACCGACTACACGGGCATCGCGTTCGGCCTGGTCGCCGCCGTGTGCTGGGCGTCCTACATCCTGCTCAACCGCCTCGTCGGCGCCCGGCTGCCCGGCGTCGAGGGGTCGGCCGCGGCCGCCGGTGTCTCCGCCCTCCTCTACCTGCCCATCGGGATCACCGTCCTCGCCCACCACCCGCCGAGCGTGCGCGCCCTGGGATACGCGGCCACGGCGGGCGTCCTCTCCTCGGCCGTGCCGTTCCTCGCCGATCTGCTCGCCCTGCGCCGGGTCCCCGCGCGGTTCTTCGGGATCTTCATGAGCGTCAACCCGGTCCTCGCGGCGCTGGTCGGCCTGGTCGTCCTGGACCAGACCCTGCGGGGCATCGAGTGGCTGGCCGTCGCCGCGATCGTGGTGGCCAACGCGGTCAGCATCCTGGCCTCCGGTACCCGCCCGGCGTCCCGTGTCGCCGCGGGCGGCAGCAGGCCGCTCCCCGCCCCGGCGCCGCTCCCCACGCCCGCGGCGGACCCCGTCACACCGCGGGGTCCCGCGGCCGGAGCGGCGGCGCGGTGCGGTGAGGAAGCGCGTTGAGCCGGCGCATCGGACGGCCCGCCGCGCGAACCCGGGCCGCCCGTCACGAGCCCTCGCACCGCTCGCCGCGAAACCTCGGCGTGACCGCTCTAACCTGGGGGAATGGGCGGTGACTTGCTCACACTGTTCCTCTGCGGTGACGTCATGCTCGGCCGTGGTGTCGACCAGATCCTGCCGCACCCCGGAGACCCGGCGCTGCGTGAGGGATACATCCGCGACGCCCGCGCCTATGTCGAGCTGGCGGCGGCGCTGAACGGCCCCGTGCCGTGCCCGGCCGGCTTCTCCTGGCCATGGGGGGACGCACTGGAGGTGCTCGACGAGGCGGCGCCCGCCGCCCGGGTGCTGAATCTGGAGACCAGCATCACGCAGTACGCCGGATTTGCACCCGAGAAGGAAATTCACTACCGGATGAACCCGGCGAACCTGCCCTGTCTGGCCGCAGCCCGCCCCGATGTCTGCGTGCTGGCCAACAACCACGTCCTGGACTTCGGCCGGCAGGGACTGGCGGACACCCTGGGCGCACTGGCGGGTGCGGGACTGCAAACGGCGGGGGCGGGAGCGGACTCCGACGCGGCGCGCCACCCGGCGATCGTGTCCGTCGCGGAGGGCCGGCGGGTCCTGGTGTTCTCGTTCGGGATGCCGTCCAGCGGTATCCCGCGGGCCTGGGCGGCGGCCGGGGACCGCTCCGGGGTCGACTTCGTGGCCGGGCCCTCACCGGCCGCCGCGGACGAGATCTCCGGGCGGGTTCGACAGGTGAAAAGGCCGGGGGACATCGCCGTCGCCTCCGTCCACTGGGGCTCCAACTGGGGCTATCACGTGTCCCGTAGCGAGGATGCCTTCGCCCGTGGCCTCCTGGACGGCGGTGTGGACGTCGTCCACGGCCACTCCTCGCACCACCCCCGCGCCCTGGAGGCATACCGGGGAAAGCTCGTGATCCACGGGTGCGGCGACTTCATCGATGACTACGAGGGCATCACCGGCTACGAGGCGTACCGGGACGACCTGCGGCTGCTCTTCCTCGTCGCGCTGGACGCGGACACCGGCAGGCTCCACGACATACGGATCGCCCCTCTGCAGGCCCGGCGCATGCGGCTGCGGCACGCGTCGCGTCAGGACACCCGGTGGCTGAAGGCGCTCCTCGACCGGATCGGCTCCGGCTTCCGGCCCTGCGCCACCGAGCCGGACGGCGCGCTCGTCCTCCGGCCGTCCTAGGGGACGGGCGGCAATCCTGGCCGCCCCTTCACACCACTGCGAATTTGCAGCAAACATGCATTTCTCACGGGTTCTTCGTGACAGACATGACTGTTTCCCGGTCCCCGTGCCGTGACAGCGTCATCCCTGTCACCAGCCGAGGGAGTGCAATGAACAAGGGTTACGCCGTCTTCTGCGACGCCGACCGCCAGTTCTACGACGCTCCCCACCGCCTGCCCGCCGACAGCACCGGCCGCAGCGCTCCGTACGAGACCCTGAGCCGGGAACTGCCCGAGGGCTGGCAGCGCCACCGCTCCGGCGACTGGCTGGCGTTCCGCCCGCTGGACCGCGAACTCCCCAGCCAGGGCTGGAAGATTCATGTGTCGGCCCGCCTGGACAACGCCGAACGCGTGCTGGCGAAGGTCTGGGACTACTGCGTCCCGCGCTCGATCGCCTTCAAGTGCATGCCGACCCGGTACCTGCTGCACATCCGCAACGCCAAGTACGCCGACCGCGGCGCCAGCGGAAAGTTCCTCACGGTCTACCCCGCCGACGAGGCACAGTGCCGCCGCATCGCCGAGGAGCTGAGCGAACTGCTCGCCGGCGAACCGGGACCGTACATCCTCAGCGATCTGCGCTGGGGCGCCGGCCCGGTGTACGTGCGCTACGGCAGCTTCACCGAACGGCACTGCTACGACGACAAGGGCGAACTCCGCCCCGCCGTCGAGGACGACCAGGGGCGGCTGGTCCCCGACCGCAGAGAGCCCGCGTTCCGCGTCCCGGAGTGGATCACCCTCCCGGAGTTCCTCCAGCCGCATCTGGACGCCCGCTCCGCCACCGATGTCACCGACCTCCCGTACAAGATCGAGCAGGCGCTGCACTTCTCCAACGGCGGCGGCGTCTACATCGGCCGCGACCTGCGCACCGACCGGCGGGTGGTGCTGAAGGAGGCGCGGCCGCACGCCGGACTGGCCGCCGACGGAGCGGACGCCGTGACCCGGCTGAAGCGGGAGCGGGACGCGCTCAAGAGACTCTCCGGACTCGGCTGCGCCCCCGAGGTGCACGACTGGTTCACCCTCGGCGACCACACCTTCCTGGTCCTGGAGTTCATCGAGGGACGGCCGCTGAACAGCTTCTTCGCCCACCGCCACCCGCTGATCGAGGCCGATCCGGGCCCCGAGCGGCTCGCGGAGTACACCGGGTGGGCCATGCGCGTCCACGCGCTGGTGGCCGACGCGGTCGAGGCGATCCACTCCCGCGGCGTCGTCTTCAACGATCTGCACCTCTTCAACATCATGATGTCCGAGGACGAATCCTCCGTGGTGCTCCTGGACTTCGAGGCCGCGTCCGTCGACGACGAGTCCAGCCGCCAGGTGATCGCCAACCCGGGCTTCGTCGCCCCCGCCGACCGCCGGGGCCGCGATGTCGACCGCTACGCCCTGGCCTGTCTGCGCCTGGCCCTGTTCCTCCCGCTCACCAGCCTCTTCGCGGTGGACCGCGGCAAGGCGGCCCATCTGGCGGAGATCGCCGCCGCACAGTTCCCGGTGCCCCGCGACTATCTCGACGAAGCGGTGACGGAGATCCTCCGGGGCCACCGGCCGGCCCGGACCTCCGGCCGGGCGGCCCGGCCCGGGGGAGCGGACTACCTCCCCGTCGCCCTCGGCGACTGGCCGCACAGCCGCGACTCCATGGTCCGGGCCGTGCTCGCCTCGGCCACCCCGGACCGCGAGGACCGCTACTTTCCCGGCGATATCGCCCAGTTCGCCACCACGGGCGGCGGCACCTGCTTCGCCTATGGAGCGGCCGGGGTGCTGTACGCCCTGGCGGAGACCGGCGCGGACCGCTGCCCGGAGGCCGAGGAGTGGCTGCTGCGGAGGACGAAGAGCCCCGCGTCCGGCAGTCCGCTCGGCTTCTACGACGGCCTCTCCGGCGTCGCCTGGGTCCTGGACCGCCTCGGACACCGGGAGCAGGCCCTGGACCTCGCCGACACCGTCACCGGCCGGCGCCGGCAGGACATCGCACCGGACCTGCACAGCGGACTGGCCGGGCTCGGCCTGGCGCTCGACTCCCTGGCCGCCTCCACGGGCGAACGCTCCCTGGCCGAGCAGGCGTTGCACTGCGCCCAGCTCGTCGCCGACAAGCTCCGGACCGCGCCGGCGGCCGAAGGTGCCGCGACGCCCCGCGCCGGGCTGCTGCACGGTGACAGCGGAGCGGCCCTGCTCTTCCTCCGCCTGTACGAGCGCACCGACGACACCGCGCTGCTCGAACTCGCCGCAGAAGCCCTGCGCCGGGACCTGTCCCGCTGCGTGCGCGGCGCCGGCGGCGCCCTCCAGGTCAACGAGGGCTGGCGGACCATGCCCTACCTCGGCGCCGGCAGCGTCGGCATCGGCATGGTGCTCGACGACTACCTGGCCCACCGCCCGGACGACGAGTTCGAAGGGGCACGGCGCGAGATCGTGCAGGCGGCACAGGCCAAGTTCTACGCCCAGCCCGGCCTTTTCCGTGGCGCGGCGGGCATGGTGCTCCACCTCGCCCGCACCACGACCGGCGGTCCCGGCACCCACGCCGCCGACCTCCGCCGCCAGATCGACTCCCTGGCCTGGGGCGCCGTCCCCTACCGAGGCCATCTCGCCTTTGCAGGGGAGCAGATGATGCGGCTCTCCATGGACCTGAGCACCGGCACCGCCGGGTGCCTGCTCGCACTGGGCAGCGCGCTGCACGACACCCCCGTGCACCTGCCCTTCCTCCCGCCGCCACGGCGGCCCTGAAGCCGGCCCCATCCGGGGCCGATCGAGAAACACCGTCCCCATCAGAGAGGAACGACCCATGTCCCTTCTTGACCTGCAGACGATGGAAACCCCCAAGGCCGAGGCCACGGAGGAGCTCCACACCGGCAGCCGCGCGAGCCTGCTGCTCTGCGGTGACAGCAGCCTGAGCGTCACCACCTGTAACTGACGTCGCGCAGCTGCGGGCCCTCGGTCCCCGTAGCGCGTCAGTCACGGCAAGCCCCGGGCGGCACCACCGCCCGGGGCCTGCCGCTGCCGCCCGTAACCGTCCCCCGGAGGCGAGGTCCCACCCGTATGCCCCGCACCCCCGGGCCCTCCTCGCCCCCGACCCCGCCGGACACCCGGCACGGGCCGGACCCCGGTGCCCGCTCCGTCCTGACCGGCACCTTCCGGCACAGCCCCGTACGCACCCTCGCCGTCTGCCTCTTCAGCCTGGCGTCCGCGGGCGCCGCCGTGGCCCTGCCCGCCGTACTGGGCCACACCCTCGACCTCGTGCTCGGCGGACGCACGGGCCTGCACGGCGCCCTCGTCCTCTGCGCCGTGCTGCTGACCGCGGAAGTGCTGCTCGACGCGCTGGTGGCGCTCACCGGCGGCGTCACCACCGCCCGTAGCACCGCCTGGCTCCGCCGCCGCGGTATCGACCAGCTGCTGTCCCTCGCCCCGCACCGGGTCGCCGACCGCTTCACGCCCGGAGACCTGGTGACCCGCCTCACCGGAAACGCCGCCGAGGCCGGCACCGCACCCACCGCGGCGGCCACCGGCCTGGCCGCTCTCCTCACCCCGGTCGGCGCCCTGATCGCCCTGGCGCTCACCGACATCTGGCTGGCCGCCGTGTTCCTCGTCGGGCTGCCGCTGCTCACCCGCCTGCTGCGCGCCTTCGCCCGCGGGTCCTCCGACAGCGTCCGGCGCTACCAACGCGTCCAGGCGGACATCGCGACCCGGCTCGTCGAGGCGCTCGGCGGCGCCCGGACCATCGCCGCGGCGGGCACGGCGGCCCGGGAGCGGGACCGGGTCCTCGCCCCCCTGCCCGAACTGGGCGCGCAGGGACGGCAGATGTGGCAGATCTACGGCCGCGCCGTGGTCAGCAGCAGCATCCTGGTGCCGCTGCTGACCACCGTCGTCCTCGCCGTCGGAGGCATCCGGCTGGCCTACGGCAGTCTCACCGTCGGTGAGTTGCTGGCGGCCTCCCGGTACGCCGCCCTCACCGCCGGGCTGGGCGGGGTGGTGGGACAGCTCAACGCCCTGATACGCAGCCGCGCCGCCGCCCACCGCACCGGCGAACTCCTCACCCTCCCCGCGGCACCGCAGGGCGCGCGGCCGCTGCCGGCCGACGGCCCCGGCCGGCTGGAACTGCGCGCGGTCACCGTCCTCCGCGGCGGTGCCCCCGCGCTGCGCGACATCGACCTGGTGCTGCCCGGCGGCACGACCATGGCCGTCGTCGGACACTCGGGGGCGGGCAAATCGCTGCTCGCCGCCGTCGCGGGCCGGCTCACCGACCCCGACAGCGGACAGGTACTGCTGGACGGCATACCGCTCGACGAGGCCGACCCCGCGCAGCTGCGACGGGAGATCGGTTACGCCTTCGAACGCCCCGCCCTGTTCGGCAGCACCATCGGGGACGCCATCGGGTTCGGCCCCTACGAGCCGTCGGCCCCGGCGCTCCAGGCCGCCTCCCGCGCGGCCGGCGCGGACGCCTTCGTCCGCCGCCTCCCGGACGGCTACGCCGCACCGCTGGCCGGCGCCCCGCTGTCCGGCGGCGAGGTCCAACGCCTGGGCCTGGCACGGGCATTCGCCCATGCGGGCCGGTTGCTGGTCCTGGACGACGCCACGTCCAGCCTGGACAGCGTCACCGAACTCCACGTCAGCCGGGCGCTGGTGGACGAGGTACGGACCGGCAGCCGACTGCTGATCGCCCACCGTGTCTCCTCCGCCGCCCGCGCCGACCTGGTCGCCTGGCTGGAGAACGGCCGGCTGCGCGCCGTCGCCCCGCACGACCGGCTCTGGGCGGACGCCGACTACCGCGCGGTGTTCGCCCATACCGACGACGAGGACATCCGGACCGCCTCATGACGACAGCGACGGCACGACTGCTGCCCCGGGCGCGGCGTTTCCTCCGCCGCCGGACCCGCGTACTGCTGCTGCTGGCCGGCTGGTCGCTGCTGGAGTCCGCGCACACCTTCCTCGGCGGCTACGGCCTGGCACAGGCCCTGGACCAGGGCTTCCTGGCCGGCCGCACCGGTATCGGGCTGGTCTGGCTGGCCATCACCGCACTGGCCGTGGTCATCGGCGGCCTGGCCGGACGGGGCGTCTTCCGCGGCCTGGCCGACCTCGTCGAGCCGCTCCGCGACGGCCTGGTACGCCAGGTGGTGTCGCGCTCGCTGACGGAAGCGGTGGCACACCCGGCGCGCGCGGCGGACAGCGCCGCGGTCTCCCGGCTCACCAACCAGACCGAGATCGCCCGGGACAGCTTCGCCGGACTGGTCCTGGTCGCCCGCTCCTTCGTGTTCACCGCGGCCGGAGCGGTACTCGGACTCCTGTCCCTGGCGCCGCAGTTGCTGCTGATCGTGCTGCCGCCGCTCGCGGCCGGGCTGCTGCTCTTCCTGGCCACCCTCCGGCCCATGGCGACCCGCCAGCGCGCTTTCCTGGCGGCGGACGAGGCCCTGTCCACACAGTTCGGCGGTGTCGCCGAGGGGCTGCGCGACGTGGTGGCCTGCGGTGCGCAGCAGGAGACCGCGGCGCGGGCGTACGGCGTGATCGAGGACGAGGCCCGCGCGGCCCGGCAGCTGGCCGGCTGGGCCGCCGTCCGCTGCCTCGCGCTCGGCCTGGCCGGACAACTCCCGGTCCTGCTGCTGCTGTTCACCGCGCCCTGGCTGCTGCGGGAGGGACTCACCCCGGGCGCCGTGCTGGGTGCGCTGGCCTATCTCACCCAGTCCCTGCTGCCCGCGCTGCACACCCTGATGAACGCGCTGGGCTCGTCCGGCACCCGGCTGCTCGTGGTCCTGGACCGGCTCACGGCGGGCTCCGGCCCCGCCCCGGGAAAGCCCGCACCGCCCCGCAGCACCCCACAGGAGCCCGCGCCGCACGTCCCCGCCGCGCCCGTCACCCCCGCCGGCCCCCGTGTCGAACTGCGTGCCGTCACCTTCGCCTACGGCCCCGCCGCGCAGCCCGTGCTGCACGACCTCGATCTGACCGTCGAACCGGGCGAGCACCTCGTCGTGGTGGGGCCGAGCGGTATCGGGAAGTCGACCCTGACCGCTCTCGTCGCCGGTCTGCTCGCACCCGCCCACGGCGAGATACGCGTGGCCGGCCGCCCGGTCCGCACCCGGCCCGGCCTCCATCGGTCCCGGTCACGGGTGCTCATCCCGCAAGAGGCCTATGTCTTCTCCGGAACCCTCCGCGAGAACCTGCGCTATCTGTGCCCCGACGGCGTCGCGGCGCCCGGCCTGGAGGCGGCGTCGGACGCCGTGGGACTGGGCCCGCTGGTGCGCCGCCTGGGCGGCTTCGACGCTCCGCTCGACCCGGCCGCCCTGTCCCAGGGCGAGCGCCAGCTGATCGCACTGGGCCGGGCTCATCTGTCCCCCGCCCGCCTAGTCCTCCTCGACGAGGCGACCTGCCATCTCGACCCGGCGGCGGAACGGCGGGCCGAGCGGGCCTTCGCGGAGCGCCCCGGAACACTGATCGTCGTGGCACACCGGATCACCTCGGCCCGCCGCGCCGACCGCATCCTGGTGCTCGACGGCGCACGGGCCACCTGCGGCACCCATGAAGAGCTGCTCGAATGCTCGCCCCTTTACCGGGATCTGGCGGGGAGCTGGCAGCCCGATTCGCCGGAGAACGCGGAGCGAATCTCCGTGAAGTCCCGTTATCTCGGCTGACGGCGGTACTTTACGGACGTACGAGGCCACCGGGGACCGGTCCGATGCGAAGGTCCGGGTTCAGACCCAGCCCGCCCCTTGCGATATCCGTATGGCGTCCACCCGGTTTCGGGCACCGGTCTTCCGATTGATCGCCGCCATGTAATTGCGTACCGTCCCGCTGCTCAGATGCAGTTCCCGGGCGATCTCGGAGACCGAGGCACCGCCCGCGGCCAGCGAGAGGACGCTTAACTCACGCGGGGTGAGCGGCATGTCGGCGGCCTCCAGGAAATCCGGGCTGAGCGAATGGTCGACGTAGCGCTTGCCGGCGGCCACCAGACCTATCGCGTGCAGCAGCCGGGCGGGTGGCGCGTCCTTGTCCACGAAGCCCCGCGCACGGGCCGCGATGGCCCGGCGCAGGGTGCCGGGGCGGCAGGCGCTGGCCAGGACCAGCAGGGCGCACCCCGGGCCGCCCGGGTGGTCGGCGGACGACACCGATCCCGCGCAGTCGCCGTCGACGATGCACACCTGGGGGCGGAAGGACCGGGCTCGGCCGGGGGCCGTTCTCCAGCAGGCGGCGACAGCGTCGATACCCTCCTCGTCGCGCAACAGCGCGGTGAGCGCCGAGCGCAGCAGCCGCGTTTCGTGCACCACCAAGACCCGGATCACGTTCGTCCCTTCGTTTCTGCTTCTGCTGTCTGCCCCCGTCGTCGGACAGCGGCCAGGGAACAACCGGCGATGTGGCGACAGTTACCCGACGAGCCGCCGCCGCAGCACACACTTTCGGCCCCGAGTGCCGCCCTGCAGAATTGTTACGGCTGGCATTCCCGCCAGATGCACTTTTGCTGGAGATGACTGGAATCCATGTCACCCTGCGCGGAGGTGGCCTCGTTCATTACCGCTGAGGATGGCAGGACTCCACAATTCGCGGTCCGGCCGGTGTGCGCCGGAGTACCCGGAGGCCGGTGTGCGGGCGGAGTTGCCGCGACAGAACGGTGGATGTCCGGAGGGCGGCGGTGTCGTAGGAACTTCACACACCCGGGGGGCGGAATCCGGAAAGCGCGGCGGGCGTCGGACGGATAATTCCCGCCATCCTCGTGATGACCACTTAGCCGGTTGTTTCCTGGGCTTGTTACGGGTGTGACGCGGGGGTCAGGTGATATCCGAAGGGGGGCGCGCGGAAATTTCGCGCGCCCCCCTTGGAGGAGGTCTCAGGGCAGCAGGGTGTCGAGGAAGGTATTCGAGAACACCCGTGCCGGGTCATAGGAGTTGAGGATGTCCCGCGCGGTGCGCCACCCGTCGAAGGCGGCCGGAACGCTGCCGCCCAGCGTGGCGGCGTCCCGCCACGGACCGCTGTCCGTATAGGCCCAGCCCTTGGACCACTCGGGACGCACGGTCGCATACGACCCGGTGTAGGTCCGCCAGATCCACTGCTCCAGTTCACGGAAGAACGGCGCGGCACCCGGCGTACCGGGATACGTGGCGAAGTCCAGCCACACCACGGTGTCCCACTCCGGCCGGTCCGGACGGGCCCGCGCAGGGGACAGCAGGGGACCGTCGACCGGGTCGGTGCCGGTGATCCGCAGTTCGATCGGACCGTTGACGGGGAAGGAACCACGGCTCTGATGAGCCGAGAGCACCTGCTGATAGCGGGAGTAGAAGTCGTTCACCACGCGCTGCACATTCGCCCGGGAGGTCAGCACCGCCCACCCCGCCTCGACGATCCGCAGTGTCGTGGGCTCGACGTACAGCAGGGCGTTCTTCGACCAGCCCCACACGTCCCAGGTGCCGGTGACGATCAGTCCGGAGCCGACGATGGACATGGCCAGCTTGGTGAACGCGGGCGTCTTGTCGCCCCCGCCGGAGGCGATCTCCCCGAGCAGCCGCGACATCTCCTCCGTGACCCGGTTGGCGAAGGTGTAGGCGTACGGGGTGTCGATCTGCTTGGCGAACAGCGGCTTGCTGGGCGTCACGCTCCACACCTTCAGCCACGGCACATCGGTGAACGGGAACCAGATCGCCTCGATGCGACCGGTGCGGTCCAGGTAGGAGCCGATCGTGCGGCCGCCCGTGCCCGGCGGACCGAAGACGGTGCCCACGTTCACGTCGTACCAGTTCTGGCAGCGTATCCGGGTGTTGGCCGCCGCGGTCATGGTCACCTCGGTGACGAAGGCGCGGCCCAGGTGGACCAGGAAGGCCCGGATGTCCGGGTCGGAGCGGGAGAACGTGCGGAGCACATAGCGGCCTTCCGCCGCGCTCCAGACCACCGCGGTGAGCGAGGTGACCAGGGAACTCAGGGTGCCGAAACCGGAGCCCGCGGGCGGGTTCTCGGTGGCGGTGGGCACCCCGGTGCCGTGGCCGCCGATGGCGAGCACCCCGCCGATGGTGAGGTCCCCGGGCGCCGTGGTGGTGGCGAGGCCCAGCCCCGACTCCTCCAGGCGGGCGAGGATGCTGTCGAGGGTCGCGCCCGCCTGCGCGGTGACGCTCCCCGGATTGCCGCCGCGCACGCTGACCGCGGTGAGGTGGGAGGTGGTGTCGACGATGACCGTACGGTTGGTGTCGGCCCCGGCAGGCACCACCAGCGGCGACCAGGTGTGCCCCTTACCCCGGGCGCGGAGCCGGTAGCCGTGCTGATGGGCCCAGTTGGCGAGGGTGACCACATCGTCGGGCGTACGGGCCGAAGCCGTCCAGACGCCCTCGACGACGATCTCCAGCGACCAGTTGCGGAAGGCCTGTTGGGCGAGCGGAATGCCCGCGGGAAAGTCGGGCGGAGGGGTGAGCGTCGCCGCGGCGCTGCCCGCGGGGATGCGATGGGCGGGCTGGAGCCCGGCTGCCGCCGCAAGTCCCACTGCGGCGGCCCCGGTGAGTAACGAACGGCGGGTGAGGGAGGTGCGGCGAGCGCTGTCGTCGGACATGGCTGTCCTTCCGGCACGCGGCGCGCCGGCCCCGTTGCACCGCGCACGGATCGAAGGGGTGAGACGTACGAGCGCCCCGGTGCGGTGGGGGTGTGCCGGAAGAGTAGGGTGACGGGCTGTCAGTTGCAATGCCCGTGCGGGTGGGCGGTGGGCGGCGGGTGGCGGTGGCGGAATCGGGCGGTGCCCCGGTCTGTGCGGCCCCGGATCAGCCCGCGTCGTGGCGGGGCAGCAGCGACCCCAGCGGGCCGAGATCGAGATTGAGATCCTGCATGGTGAGTCCGTAGCGCGCACAGAGTTCCGTCATCCGGTCCTGGAGGATCATCAGCGTCAGCCCGATCCGCTCCTCCTGCTCCTCGCTCAGATCTCCCTGGTCGACGCGGTGCACCGCGGTCCGCTCCATGAGCTGCCGCAGGAGCTCCACGATCGTCAGCACCAGCTTGATGAGGTCGCGCTCCACCGTCTCCGGATCGGTCCGCAGCCGTTGGGCGAGCGCGCTGCCCTGCCCCTGCGACGGCTCCTCGGCCGGTGCCGGCGCCAGGTCGAAGGCGCGCGCCGCGGCTCGCGCCACCTCCGCGAAGGCGGGTTCCACCGCTGCGGCGGCCAGTTCGTTCGTCATGGGGTACCCCCCTTGATCGGCTTCATCGGCTTCATCGGCTTCATGGGCTTCATGGACCGCACGGCTTCATGGCTTCATGGTCGGTCCGTGCCGGCGGAGTGAGCCGTACGGGAGGGGCTGGCGTGCGGGTCTCACCACGGCGCCGGATCATCGGGCGTGATCGAGCGAATGACGGCCCGCAGGTTGATGTGCACCAGATCCACATCGGCGATCGACAGCACCACATCTCCGGTGAGCACCGCGCCACCGTTCAGCAGCCGGTCCAGGAGATCGACGAGCGCGATCTGCCGCCCCGCGAGCGACTCTTCCGCGCAGAGACCGTCCGGATACGGGGCCTGCACGCGCGCGATCCCGTCCCACGCGGTCTCTGCGCCCGCGTTCTCTGTTCCCGCGCTCTCATGAAGGTCACCCGTCATCACGCACTCCGGCTTCCCGCGGGCGCGGTCGCGAAGGAGTACGGGGCCCACGGCCCGGTCACCTCGACGCGTACGCCGGGGGCGCCGTCGGCCACGCCCGTGAGGGCCCGGTGGAATTCCCGGATGCGGTCCGTGGGCACCAGATAGGCCTCATTGGCGATGTTTTCGCCCGCGCCCGGGGCCAGTTCCCCCTGCTGCGGGCGATGCGCGACCCGGTCCCGGGCCAGGGCGCTCGCCCGCTGCCGTACGTCCTCGGCCACGGCGCCCGCCGCACGGTAGGTATCGCGCTGCGTCCGGTGCTGAGCCCGGCGCCGCTGGAGGTACGCCCGGCCGGGGCCGGCCGGGGAGGTGGCGGAGGCGGGGCCATCGGGGGCCGGAGGCGGCGCCGCCGCTGCCGCGCGCGGGTCCGCGTACACCTTCACGCCCAGCTCGGCATGGTCTTCGAGCCGGGAGAGCAGCGCCGCGAACTCGGCGCCGCGCTCCCGCAGCATCGACCCCACCCGGGCGTCGTCCAGATACACGGTGGCCAGCCGCATCGGGAGGACGGTCGTGCCGCTGTGCGCGCCCTCGACGACCGTGTGGTGGGTACGTGCGATCTCCGCCAACTCCGGCAGATTCTCCAGCTGCGCCTTCATGCCCTCCGCGCTGAAGGCGTCGGCCGGGACGGAGGAGACGAGCGCGGTGAGGCGGCCGGCGGTGACGGTCCGCAGCTGCCCGGCCCGCAGCCCGGTGAGCCGGGGGGCCGTCCTGTCGAGCCCGCTGCCCGCCCGGCCGATGGCGTAGACGTACGAACTCCAGGGGCGAGCGGACGCTCTCACTGTTCCTCCTCGTGGTCCGGCCGGTGCCCTCCGGGACTCCGGGGCGAGCCGATCGCCGCGCGTAACTCGGCTATTTCGGCGCGCAGTTGCTCATTCTCCTCGGCCAGGGCATCGGGGCCGGCCGGTGCCGAGGTCCCGGCGGGCACCTGCTGCGGTGGGCGGGCGCGGGACGAGAGTGAGGGGTCGTGCTCCCACCAGTCGATGCCCATCTCCTTGGCCTTGTCGACGGAGGCGACGAGCAGCCGGAGCTTGATGGTCAGCAGCTCGATGTCGAGCAGATTGATCTGGATATCGCCCGCGATCACCACGCCCTTGTCGAGGACGCGTTCCAGGATGTCGGCCAGGTTGGCGGACGATCCCGGTCCGCCGTAGGGGGACGCAGCGGAGGGCGGCCCCATACGGCCGGCCAGTGAATCGGACATGATCAGCCTCGTCTGTGCGGTCGGGACGGGTCAGCGGGTGGCGGCGGTACGACGGCCCCGGGAGGGCGGCGCCGGCTCGTCCTCGTCCTCGTCGTCCGCGTAGGTGCCGCGCTCGTCCGGAGGGATGCCGTCCTCGTCGACGGGCTCTTCGGGGTGGTCGTCGTCCTCGGCGGGCGGCTCTTGCAGATCGGCGTCCTCATCGAGCGGAACTTCGGGGTCGTCGTCCTCGGCGGGCGGCTCGTCAGGGTCGTCGGCCTCGTCCTCCGCGCTCTCGTACGGTTCGGCGTCCTCCTGCTCCGCTTCGACGGCGTCGGCGTGCTCGACCACGACCTCGCCGTCCTGGATCTCGCCCCGCCAGCCGTCGGTGGCCTCGCCCCGCTGCATGAGGAAGGCGCGGTAGAGCTTGAGGTCCAGCCGGGCCCGGCGGCCCTGGGCGCGCCAGATGTTGCCGGTCTTCTCGAACAGCCCCTTGGGGAAGTACTCCAGCACCAGCAGGACCCGCGTCAGGTTGTCGGTGAGGCGGTGGAAGGTCACCACACCCTTGACCGTGCCCTTGGCGCCCTCGGTGGTCCAGCTGATGCGCTCGTCGGGCACCTGCTCGGTGACATTGGCCCGCCAACTACGGGTGGACTTGGCGACCTTCACCTTCCAGTTGCTGGTGGTGTCATCGGAGGTCTCGACACTGACGACGCCCTTGGCGAAGGTGCTGAACTCCTGGAACTGCGTCCACTGGTCGTACGCCTCACGCACGGGCACGCCCACATCGATGTCCTCGACGATGGTCACCCTCTTGGACTTCCCGCCGCCGCCCTTGCGGCCCGCCCCGAACAGCCCCTTGACCTTGTCCTTGAGGGTGCCCTTGACGGTGTCCTTGAGATGGGAGGCGCCGGCGGTCAGCGCGGCCCGCTGCGGCGAGGTGCCCGCACCGAGCGCCGCACCGCCCTTGGCCAGGCTGCCCAACAGCCCTCCGGCGCCCTGGCCGGGTTCGGCGAGTTTGCCGATGCCCTCGCCCAGCTTGTGCCCGAGGCGGGTGACGGTGTGCTGGGCCCGTGCCTGGAGGTACTGCTGTAGCTCCTCCTTGAGCTGTTCGGCCGCCGGGCTCCGGGTCACCTCGTCCTTCACCTTCCGGAACGTGGACTCAGCCATGGCGGCCTCCGCGGTCGGCGGCCGTGCGCGCGGCAGCGGCGGACTTCTTACGGGCTCCCGAGGCGCTCCCGGCCGCGCGGCGCGCGGTGGTGCGCCGGCCGGCGCTGCCCGGGGACGTCTTCTCCCGTTGCCGCTCGCGCTCCCGCCCCTGCTCCGTGGGCGCCGCCCGCTGCTGCTTCTCGTCCGTCGCCCGCTGCTCCTCCTCGGCCGCCGCCGGCCGCGGATGCTCGTCGCCGGGGGTCCGCTCGGCCTCGTCGGCTGTCTCCTGGCCCTCGGCCAGGGCCGCGGTCCGCTCGCGCAGGGAGCCGGCCAGGCCGTTCATCCGCTGGGTGAGCGCGGTGCCGGCCGCCGCCTTCGTGGCGTCCACCAGTTCCTTGCGCACCTGGTCGTTGAGGGGGCCCAGAACGGGGGAGTTGGCCACCAGCGTGCGCAGCTGCCGCGAGTCCGGTTTCAGCTTCCGGCCGGCCAGGAACATGCCCAGGCCGATGGCCATCTTGGCCTTTTTCGTGCGTCCCAGTAAGTAGCCCCCGACGAGGGCCACACCTATCTTCGCGGTGCTCATCATCCTTCGTACACCTCAATCTCCTCTGATCAGGAGTCGCTACGTAGTCGTTGTCGGTGGGCCTCCAGCCACTCCAGCCGGTCCAGCAACTCGTCCTCGCGGGCGTCGAACTCCTCCGGACCGATGCTGCCTTCCACCAACTGCCGCTCCAGAGCGGCCAGTTCCGCACGGACCGGCGCCGGGTCGCAGTACTCGCGCTCGGCGGTGAGCAGCACCTGATCCAGGACCCAGACCGTGCCCCGTACCGGAGCCAGGGGCAGGGTCAAAAGCTGTCCGAGCAGGCCCATGGACCGGCTCTCCCTTCTGTGTTCGGACGAGTCCTCGATCCGCCGAGTCCGCGATCCGGCTCATCCGTGGTCAGACGAAGCTGTACGGCGGCAGCGGGCCGTGCAGGCTGAAGGTGTAGGCGTCGCCGCGCCGCCCGGCCTCCTCATGGACCGCCTCCGAGAAGGCCGCGACCCTGTCCCGCTCGACGAGGAAGGACACCGTGAGGAGGTGGTCCCGCGTCGGTCCGGCTTCCGCGGTGCGTTTCGCGGTCCGGCCGAGCCGGGTCACGATGTCCGACCGGGCGTGCTCCTGACGGGCCCGTACCTGCTGCGAGATCAGCTCGCCGAGCGCCATCTTGTCGTCGTACGCGCCGGGGTTCTGCCGGGTACGGTCGTTCAGCCGCCGCACCTCGGCGGACTCCCGCATGATCTCCCGCAGCAGATCGTCCTCGTCGCGTACCACTTTGAGGTGGTACTCACGGCAGCCGTCGGTCTCGGCGAGCCGCCGGAGGTAGCTGTCGCGGTCCTGCTCCAGAGCGGCGGCGACCTCTTCGTCGTCGGCGCCCACCAGCCCGAAGCGCATCGGCAGGGCGGCACCGTCGGCCAGCAGACGCTCCTGAACGTCCTGGTGGGCCGCCACATCGCGGCGTTTGGCCCGTAACCCGGGGGGTGCGTCGCTGACCACCGCGCACAGGTCCTTCGTGCTGACGGTGCGCAGCTGGGCAGCGGGGTTGCCGACCCCGCCGACACCGGACAGCCGCAAGGGGTGGCCGACTGCGGTGATGGCGTAGAGGTAGGTGCCCATCGCTCAGTCCTCCCGGCGGCGTGTGGTGCGGCGGTTGCCGGTCGTGGAGGTTTTCCGTGCCGGGCGCTCTTCCTGTTCCGCGGCGTCGTCCTGGCCCTGCTGAAGGGATTCGCTGAAGGCCTCGACGGCGCCGGTCAGCGCGCCTTTCGACTTTCCTTTGGCGCCGCTCTCGGCGGTCTCTCCGACCAGATCGGTGAGCTGGCTCGGTGCCTTGCGGCCGGCTTCCAGATCGAGCCGGTTGCACGCCTCGGCGAAGCGCAGATAGGTGTCCACGCTCGCGACGACGACGCGTACATCGATCTTGAGGATTTCGATGCCGACGAGGGAAACCCGGACGAAGGCATCGATGACCAGTCCCCGGTCGAGGATCAGCTCAAGAACATCGTAGAGATTTCCCGAACCACTCCCAGTGGTCGCGGTGTTGGAGTGCTGAACGGCAGTCACGGTCGATCGTCCCTTCCAGTTGACTGGAGCGGGTCATGGGGCCGTGTGCGGTGGTGACGGATGCGGAGCGGTGGACGGCCTATCGGTCGATCTGGCCCCGCCCGTACCGGCGGGTCCGCTCATATCCCATGAGCTGACCTCGTTCATCGAGGTAGACGCGGTAGGAAGCCATCACGCTCGCGGTGTCCGGCACTCTTTCGATCTCCACCACTTCCACGTCCGCCAGCCAACCGTCATCGGTGGGCTTGAGCGCCGATACCGTGCCGGGCTCGCACTGCAGTAGCTGGGCAAGTTGCCCGGAGGCGTGGCGCATTGCCGCGGGGGCGGTGATGCGCTCCGGTCCGTCGCCGGGTGCTTTCTCGCGTTCCGTGCTTTCCTCGGTCGCCATGATCCCGCCTGTCGCGCGTCGTAGGGCTTCTGTCGAAGTGCGGAGTCCGTCAGCCGGCGGTAGAGGATCGGGTGCCCCTCGGGCTCGAACATATGCGTAGCCGCGTACGTGGGCGGCCCATCATGGCGACGGAGAGTAGCGCAGGCAGGCAGCGGAACCCGCAAACCGGCCATGTCAATTCCGGTGTGCGGGGCGGTAATTCAGAGGAAAGGCGTCACGAGGCGGCGGGCGGTTCGCCCGCGACCGCCACCTCGGCGGGGCGCAGCAGCTGATCGCCGACCCGGTAGCCCTGGCGGAGCACCTCGGTGCAGATGGCCTGTTCCAGCCGGTCGGTGGGGGTGTAGGTGATGGCCTCGTGAATCAGCGGGTCGAACGGGTCGCCCACCGCGCCGAGGGCCTCCAGGCCCAGCGTCCCGAGCTGGGTGCGCAGGGCCTCGGCGACCTGCTGGAAGCCACCGGTCACCTCGCCCTGCGCGGTGGCTTCGGCGAGCGAGTCGAGCACGGGCAGCAGCCGGCTCAGCACATTGGCGACCGCGATCTCGCCGACCGCCAGCCGGTCGCGGTGGACCCGCTTGCGGTAGTTGTCGTACTCCGCCTTCAGCCGTTGCAGATCCGCCGTCCGCTCCCGCAGTTCGGTCTGCAGCACCGCTTCCGGCGGCACGGGCCGGCCGGCGGGCTCGTCATGTCCGGACGGCCTGCCGGTCACGCCCTGCCCGGTCGTCCGTTCCTCCGGGCGGCCGGTGGTGTCCGGCGGGCCGGGCGGGGAGCCCTCCGCCGGGCCGTGTCCGACGAGGGCCAGCGGTGGGTGAGGGCGGCCGTGCACGTTGGTCGGGCGGTGGTTCATCGTGCGCTGCCCTCCTGTTTGTCGTCGTCGACGATCTCCGCGTCGACGACATCGTCCTGCTCCCCGCCGGCGGCACCCGCCCCCTCACCGGCGGCCGCGCCCTCGGCCCCCGGGGTGGTCTGCGCGCCCTGGGTGTCGGCGTACATGGCCTGGCCCATCTTCTGGGAGACGGCCGCGAGCTTCTCGGTGGCGGTGCGGATCTCCGCGGTGTTGTCGCCGTCGGAGGACTGGTTCTTGAGCTTTTCCTTCAGCTCGGTGACGGCTTCGCCGACCTCGGTCCTGACCTCGCCGGGGATCTTCTCCTCGTTGTCCTTGAGGAACTTCTCGGTCTGGTAGACGAGCTGCTCGGCCTGGTTGCGGGTCTCGGCGGACTCGCGCCTGCGGCGGTCCTCCTCGGCGTGGTGCTCGGCGTCGCGGACCATCCGGTCGATGTCGTCCTTCGGCAGCGAGGAGCCGCCGGTGACGGTCATCTTCTGCTCCTTGCCGGTGCCCAGGTCCTTGGCCGTGACGTGCATGATGCCGTTGGCGTCGATGTCGAAGGAGACCTCGATCTGCGGGACCCCGCGAGGAGCCGGCGGCAGTCCGGTCAGCTGGAACATCCCGAGCTTCTTGTTGTACGCCGCGATCTCGCGCTCGCCCTGGTAGACCTGGATCTGCACGGACGGCTGGTTGTCCTCGGCCGTCGTGAAGATCTCGGAGCGCTTGGTCGGGATCGTGGTGTTGCGTTCCAGGAGCTTGGTCATGATGCCGCCCTTGGTCTCGATACCGAGGGACAGCGGGGTGACGTCCAGCAGGAGGACGTCCTTGACCTCACCCTTGAGGACACCGGCCTGCAGGGCGGCGCCGACGGCGACGACCTCGTCCGGGTTGACGCCCTTGTGCGGGTCCTTGCCGGTCAGCTCCTTGACCAGTTCGGTCACCGCGGGCATCCGGGTCGAGCCGCCGACCAGGATCACATGATCGATGTCGGAGACCTTGATCCCGGCGTCCTTCACCGCGTTGTGGAACGGGTTCTTGCAGCGCTCCAGCAGATCGGCGGTGAGCTGCTCGAACTGGGAGCGGGTGAGCTTCTCGTCCAGGTGCAGCGGCCCGTCGGCCGACGCACTCAGATACGGCAGGTTGATCGTGGTCTCGGTCGCCGCGGACAGTTCGATCTTCGCCTTCTCGGCGGCCTCCCTGAGCCGCTGGGTGGCCATCTTGTCCTGGGACAGATCGATGCCGTACGCGTTCTTGAACTGCTTGGTCAGGTAGTCGACGATCCGCTGGTCCCAGTCGTCGCCGCCCAGGTGGGTGTCGCCGTTGGTGGCCTTCACCTCGACCACGCCGTCGCCGATCTCCAGCAGCGAGACGTCGAAGGTGCCGCCGCCGAGGTCGAAGACCAGGATGGTCTGGTCGTTCTCCTTGTCGAGGCCGTAGGCCAGGGCGGCCGCGGTCGGCTCGTTGACGATCCGCAGCACCTTCAGGCCCGCGATCTCACCGGCCTCCTTGGTGGCGGTGCGCTGGGCGTCGTTGAAGTACGCGGGAACGGTGACCACGGCGTCCGTGACGTCCTCGCCCAGATATTCCTCGGCGTCGCGCTTGAGCTTCTGCAGCACCCGGGCGGAGATCTCCTGTGCGGTGTACTGCTTGCCGTCGATGTCGCCCTGCTCCGGGAAGCGCCACTGCGCCTCGCCCATGTGGCGCTTGACCGACCGCGCGGTGCGGTCGACGTTGGTCACGGCCTGCCGCTTGGCGATCTCGCCGACCAGCACATCACCGCCCTTGGCGAAGCCGACCACCGACGGGGTGGTCCGGGCGCCCTCGGCGTTGGTGATGACCGTGGGCTCGCCGCCCTCCAGCACACTGACCACCGAGTTCGTCGTCCCAAGGTCAATACCCACTGCACGCGCCATGGTCTTCTCCTCACCTTGCGGCCCGCCTGCGGAACGGCCCCGCGTAGGCCTCCTCACCTGCTGATACGGAGAGCAAGCCGCCTATTCATCTGCATAAAACGCACTGACCCACATGTCAAGATATTCCCATTCAAGAGAAAAGTCCGTAATGCGCCAACCGCTGTCGGGCGCCTGGACAGGGTGGCCCTCGGGTGCCCCCGCTCCCGGCACTCCGGCCGCCCACGGCACCTCCAGGTGTGGCGTGCTCCTGCCGCCTCCCGCGCCGCCGCACCGGGCCGGGGCCGCTCGCTACCCCAGCGGAGTGAGGCGTCGCCGGCCGTGCCGCGCGGGCACACGGGCGGTGCGCCCGGCGGATCACCGTCCGGACGCACCGAGCGGACGCGCTCACGCCGCGGCGGGGTCCGAGGCCCAGGTGCCGAGGGCCATCTCCGCCGTGATGCCGGGGCCGAACCCCGCCAGCAGCCCCCGCTGCCCCTCGGTGACCGACGCCTCGTCGAACATCCTCGCCAGGGCGTCGAGCACCACACCGCTGGCGATGTTGCCGTACTCGGTCAGCGTCGCGCGGCTGAAGCGGAACGCCTCGGGCGGCACCTCCAGGAAGCGGCACAGGTCGTCCAGGATGCGCGGACCGCCCGCGTGGACGATGTAGAAGTCCAGTTCGCCCGCGTCCCATTGGTGCTGCTCCGCGACGGCGCGCAGGGCCGGGGCGAGCGGCTCCATGGTGCCGGGCACCCGCTTGTCCAGCTGGAAGTGGAATCCGGTGGCCCGCACCGCGTAGGAGATCCAGTCCTCGGTGTGCGGGATCAGATACGAGCTGTTGCGCTCCAGTTGGACGCCGGTGCCGCCGTTCCCCCGGACCACGGCGGCCGCGACCGCATCGCCGAACAGCCCGTTCGACAGCAGCGATCCGACGCCCAGATCCGTGGGCTGGTAGCACAGCGAGCAGAACTCACAGGCCACGATGAGGACATTGCCGTCGGGGTACGCCCGGCAGAAGTCATGGGCCCGGTTGATCGCGGCGCCTCCCGCGGCACAGCCGAGCTGGGCGATCGGCATCTGCCGGGTCTCCGAGCGGAAGCCGAGGGTGTTGATGAGCCAGGCCGTCAGGGACGGCATCATGAAGCCGGTGCAGGAGACATAGACGATCAAGTCGATCTGATCCGGCTCCACTTCGGCCTGGTCGAGCGCCCTGCGCACGACGGCCGGGACACGCGCCTTGGACTCCTCCTCGTAGACCGCGCTGCGGGAGTCGAGACCGGGGTGCTTGAGCACCTTGTCGATCGGCTGGATCAGATGGCGTTTGCGTACCCCGGTGTGCTCGATGAGGCGGAGCACCAGCCGCAGCTGCGAATGATCCTTGTGCAGCCGTCGCGCGAGGTCGAGGGTGTCGTCCTGGGTGATGACGTATTCAGGGACCGCGATTGCAGGTTTGCACAGAACCGCCATGGGATGGGCTCCTTGCAGACATTGGCCCGCCAGGGAATTCCCGGATTCCCTTTCGGGTCGCTGCCGCCCGGTGCCCCGGCGGGGCCAACCTGCCGGAATAGCCGGAAGGTTGGCCCCGGCGGAAAACAGCGGACGGATATGCGCGACCCGGGAGAGAACGGTGCGCGGACCAGCCGTCGAAGAATGAACTCTCCCTCTACGGGTGGATCTTCTTTCCGACTAGTAACCGTACGCCAGTGAGGTGAGTTCTGCATGCGCGGCGTCCGCCCGCGTCACCAGGCGACCGGCAGCTCCAGCGGATAGCGCCAGATCGAGTTCGTGTTCCAGCGCACCTCCTCGGCCGGCTGCGCCAGCCGGAGGCCGGGGAAGCGCTCCAGGAGGGCGCCGAGGGCGACTTCCAGCTCCGTGAAGGCGAGCGGGGCGCCCAGGCAGTGGTGGCCGCCCCAGCCGAAGGTCATGTGCGACGGCCGCTCCGCACGCTCCAGGTCCAGCTCGTCGGGCCGGTCGAACTTCCGGCCGTCCCGGTTCGCGGTCAGGTACGAGACGTGCACGATGTCGCCGGCCTTGATCGTCACACCGCTCAGCTCCACGTCCTCAAGGGCGACGCGGGGAATGCCGACGCCCTTACGGAACGGGATGAAGCGCAGCAGTTCCTCCATCGCGTGCGGCAGCATCTCCGGGCGGGCCCGCAGCATGGCCAGGTCCTCGGGCCGGGTGAGCAGGGTGTAGGCGAGATTGCCGATCTCGTACGTCGTGGTGTCCTGGCCGGTGATGAGCAGCACCATGGCCAGCACCGTGAGTTCCTGGTCGTTGAGCAGCTCATCGCCGTCCCGCGCCGTCGCCAGCGCGCTGATCAGGTCGTCTCCCGGGTGCTGGCGCCGCTTCGCGGTCAGCGTCTTGAAGTACGCGCGCATGTCGGCCTTGGCGTGGACCGCTCTGTCCCGGTTCCCGGGGGTGAGGTTCATCATGGTCCGTGCGTGCCCGCGCAGTTGGGCGCGGTCGGCCTCGGGGATGTCGAGGACCTCGCAGATCGTCGTCAGCGGCAGCGGGGACGCCAGGCTCTCCATCAGGTCGACGGGGGAGCCGTGCGCGGTCATCCGGTCCAGCAGGTCGTCGACGACGTGCTGCGTACGGACCCGCATCCGCTCGACCTGACGCGGCGCGAACGCCTTGGAGACCAGGCTCCGCAGGCGGCTGCTGGCGGGCGGGTCCATCACGTTGATCGCCTCGTCCTGCACGATCGGCTCAGGAGTCATCCGCGGGAAGTCCCGGCCGATGATGGCGCTGCGGCTGAAGCGCCGGTCGGTCGTCACCGTGCGCACATCCTCGTACCGGGTCACGAGCCAGGCTTCGCCCTCCCCGTAGGGCAGTTTGATCCGGGCGACCGGTTCCTCGGTCAGCAGACGCTTCAGCGTCGGATCAAACTCCAGTGCCTCGGCATAGTCGAAGGGGCAGTTCCACACGGTAGCGCCGGGTTCCATAATGAGCTCCCGAAGTCAGAAGATGACGAGCGGATTCACCGCCTGTGAAGGAAGAATCGAAGGCGCAGGTACGCATGGGTACCGGGCCGTCAGCCGGCAGTGCGCCAATTCATCCCGGATATCGTAAACACGGGGATGCACGGGCGGCTTTACCGTCCGATCACGCTGCGGAATGGCAGGCGGCGAGGTCCGCCATTCCCCGGTGAATTCCGGCTGGGGGTGGGCGCCCGGGGCATTGCGCCATAAGGGTGACGGACCCGCCGGCTCCCGGGGCGAACGGCTCGTCGTCGAACGACACCAGTCCGTGCCGATACGGCGGGAGAGGCCGGGGCTGCCTGGGTGTGCGGCACCCCGGCACGACCCGTCCTGGTTGCGGTGCGCTCCGCCGTCGAGGCTCGCCGGTGAAGGCAACGGACAAAGGAGCAGCCATGACAGAGCAGCCAAAGGTCGTCCTGATCACCGGCGCGAGCAGCGGTATCGGCGAGGCGACCGCCCGCCGCCTGGCCGCCGACGGGCACCGGGTCTTCCTCGGCGCCCGCCGCACCGACCGGCTGGAGAAGCTGTCCGACGAGATCCGCGGCGACGGCGGTACCGCGGCCTTCCGGCGGCTGGACGTCACCTCCGCCGAGGACATGCGGTCCTTCGTCGCCGCCGCGAGCGCGGAATTCGGCCGGATCGACGTCCTGGTCAACAACGCGGGGGTGATGCCGCTGTCGCCGCTGGAGTCGCTGCTGGTGGACGAGTGGGACCGGATGCTCGATGTGAACGTGCGCGGTGTGCTCCACGGCATCGCCGCCGCGCTGCCCGTGATGCGGGCCCAGGGCGCCGGACACTTCGTCAACATCGCGTCGATCGGGGCGTATGAGGTGGTGCCCACCGCCGCGGTCTACTGCGCCACCAAATTCGCCGTACGCGCGATCTCCGACGGGCTGCGGCAGGAGTCCACGGGCGGTGTCCGGGTCAGCGTCATCTCACCGGGCGTCACGGAATCCGAACTCGCGGACACCATCACCGACCCCACGGCCAGGGACGCCATGACGGCCTACCGCGCCACGGCCCTGCCGGCCACCGCCATCGCGGACGCCATCGCCTACGCCGTCGGACAGCCGCCGGAGGTCGATGTCAACGAGCTGGTCGTGCGCCCGGTGGCCCGTACCTGAGGACCTCCGCGCGGTCTACTGCGCACCTGGGGCCGCCGCCGGGTGTGCGGCCGTACGGGGGCGGGTGGCCGACCGGCGAAGGAAGGGACCGGACGGCCCCTGTCCGCTGCGGCCCGGCGCATTCCAGGCTGGAGGTGTCATGGGCCGGCCGGCGCCGGCCGGGTTCCGAGGAGGCATCATGCAGAACACTCCGCACCTCGTCAGCGATGTGATGACGCGGACCGTCGCCGCGGTCGACCGGGCGGCGCGGTTCAAGGAGATCGTCGAGACCATGGAGCAGTGGCAGGTCAGCGCGCTGCCGGTGCTGGCGGGGGAGGACCGGGTGGTCGGCGTGGTCTCGGAGGCGGATCTGCTGCCCAAGGAGGAGTTCCGGGAGTCGGACCCCGACCGCCTGGAGCAGCTGCGGCAGGTCGACGACGTACGCCGCGCGGGCGCGCTGACCGCGGGGGAGCTGATGACCGCTCCCGCCCTGACCGTGCGGGGCGATGCCACGCTCTCCCAGGCGGCCCGGATCATGGCGCGCGGGCCCGTGAAGCGGCTTCCGGTGGTCGACGGGCACGGGGCGCTCCAGGGCATCGTCAGCCGCGCCGACCTGCTGAAGGTCTTCCTGCGCTCGGACGACGACCTGGCGCAGGAGGTCCGCTATGTCGTGGGCGAGCTGTTCACGACACCGGTCCGGGATCTGCGGGTCACGGTCGCCGACGGGGTCGTCACGCTCAGCGGCCAAGTCCGGGACACCTCGCTCATCCCGGTGGCCGCCCGGCTGATTCGGGCGGTCGAGGGGGTCGTGGACGTGGAGTTCGATATCAACGCCCCGGCCGCGACGCGGGCCCGGACACCGATGACGGGGCCGCAGCGGTGACGGGCGCAGAGCGTTGCCCGGCCGCGGCGCTGACCGGATCTCGCACTGACCGGCCCGCGGCGCCGCCGGAACCGTGCGCCGCGGCCGCTGCGGCCGGACGTGCATGACCACCACCGGCCGGCCGGGACCCGGTACCCGTGCGCGGTATCGGGCCGTACCGAGGAGGCGACATGGCGGACCGCCCGTACACCGTCGGTGACGTGATGACCCGGGCCGTGGTGGCGGTCGGGCAGGAGGCGTCCTTCAAGGAGGTCGTCGAGACCCTGGAGCGGTGGCGGGTCAGCGCGCTGCCGGTGCTGGCGGGGGACGGCCGGGTGATCGGTGTGGTCTCGGAGGCCGATCTGCTGCCGAAGGAGGAGTTCCGGGCCGCGCAGCCGAGCCGTGTGGAGCAGCTGCGGCGGGTCGAGGAGGTGCGCAAGGCCGGCGGGCGGACCGCGGGGGATCTGATGAGCGCGCCCGCGCTGACGGTGCACGCCGGGGACACCCTGGCCCAGGCGGCGCGGACGATGGCGTTCAAGTCGGTGAAGCGGCTGCCCGTGGTCGACGGCACGGGGCTGCTGGCCGGCATCGTCAGCCGCGCCGACCTGCTCAAGGTCTTCCTGCGCCCGGATGAGGAGCTGGCGGCGGAGGTGCGTACGGAGATCCTCGGCCGGCTGTGCGCGGGGTCCGCCGACGCGCCGGCGGTGCGTGTGACCGACGGGGTGGTCACCCTCGGCGGCACGCTCCGTGACCCGTCGCTGCGTCCCGTTCTCGCGCGCCTGGTGCAGGCGGTCGAGGGCGTGGTGGCCGTGCGGTTCGAGGCCGAAGGACCGGCGCTTGCCGGACAGCGGCGCCGGGCGGACCACGGCTGACGGGGCGCCGCCGGTCGGCGCACGGCCGCTACGGGACCGTTCGGCCTGGCAGGCCCCCGCGCGAGGGGTGACGATGGGGGTGAGACGGACGTCGTACCGCCAAAGGGGCGTCATGAGCGAAGCCGAGGCCTTCTCACCGCACCGGCCGATCCGGGT
Organism: Streptomyces sp. NPDC058773; assembly: GCF_042746015.1. NCBI lineage: Bacteria > Bacillati > Actinomycetota > Actinomycetes > Kitasatosporales > Streptomycetaceae > Streptomyces > Streptomyces sp. NPDC058773. Next base: position 59,255 of record NZ_JBHYPE010000009.1, on the reverse strand, counting down.
GTTCCTGCTCGACGACCACGAAGTGGTCCGGCGCGGGGTGGCGGACCTGCTCGATGCCGAGGCCGACATCGAGGTGGCCGGGGATGCCGGGACGGCCGCCCAGGCGTTCGCCCGCGGCCCGGCGCTCCGGCCCGATGTCGCGGTGCTGGATGTGCGGCTGCCGGACGGCGACGGCATCACCGTGTGCCGGGAGCTGCGCTCGCACCTGCCGGGCCTGGCCTGCCTGATGCTGACCTCCTTCGACGACGACGAGGCGCTGCTCGACGCGATCATGGCCGGCGCGGCCGGCTATGTCCTCAAGGAGATCAAGGGCGCCGATCTCGTCGCCGCGGTGCGCACCGTCGCCTCCGGCCGCTCGATGCTCGACCCCGCGACGACGGCCCGGCTGATGAGCAGCCTGCGGGGCGGCGACTCCGACCAGCCGCCCGAGGCGGCGGGGCTCTCCGGCCTGTCCCCGCGCGAGCGGGAGATCCTCGGCCTGATCGGGGACGGATTGACGAACCGTCAGATCGGGCAGCGGCTCTACCTCTCCGAGAAGACCATCAAGAACCACATCTCCCGCCTGCTCGCCAAGCTCGGTGTGGAGCGGCGCATCCAGGCGGCCGTCCTCGCCACCCAGGCCGCCTCGGCACCCGGTGCGGGCGCGGGCCCGCACGGGAACTGAGAACGGGAGCAACGGCGCTGTGCCGCAGGGGCCCGGAGCCCGGGTGACGGGCCGCTGCGGCCCGTTTCCCCGACCATGAAGGGAGGACGGTCATGGAGCCGGACATCATCACCGTAGGGCTCGACGGTTCGCCGGCGAGCCTGGCCGCAGCGCAGTGGGCCGCCGACGAGGCGGACCGGCGCCAGTCGGTGCTGCGGCTGCTCCACGCGTGGGTACCGCTGGCCGCCGAGACGGTGGACACGCCCCCCGAACGTGACCAGAACGCCGCCGCCCGCCAGCTCGTCCGCCGGGCCCTGGACGAGGTACGGGAACGCCGCCCGCACCTCCAGATCATCGAGGAACTGGTGGGGGCGGAGCCGGAACCGGCGCTGCTGCGCGCGGCCGGTGAATCGCGGATGGTCGTGCTCGGCTCGCGGGGCCTGGGGACATGGGAGAGCTATGTGCTCGGCGATGTGAGCCTGAACGTCGTGGGCCGGGCCGAGGGACCGGTCGTCCTGGTACGGGAGGCCGGCCGGGCGACGACACCGCGCCATGTCGCGGAGGACGGCGCGCCACCCGCCCCCGAACCACGGGTCGTCGTCGGCGTCAGCCTCAACGGCCCCTGCGACCGGCTGTTCGCCTTCGCCTTCGACGCGGCGGCGAGCCGCGGCCTGTCGCTGCAGGTCGTCCACGGGCGCCCGTTGCCCGTGCAGGCGTACACCCCGTGGGGCATCGACCCCGATGCCGCGAAGGAACTCACCAAGGAGGCGGACATCGAGCTGCGGGACGCGCTGCGCCCCTGGTGCGAGCGTTTCCCCGGGGTGCTCGTACAGGAGACCGTGCTGCCGGAGAGCCCCACCCGGGCCCTGGTGCAGACGGTCTTCGGCGCGGAACTCCTGGTGGTCGGCCGCCGTATGCACCGTCCCCTGCTCGTACCCCGCGTCGGCCCGGTCGCCCATGCCGCCATCCATCATGTGACCTGCCCGGTCGCCGTGGTCCCGCATGACTGAGCGCGGCCCGCAGCGCACCCCCGCCCATGGGGCCGACGAGATCCGGCCCGGCACAACCGGAGGGACTGGCCAGAGATGAGGCACCGCACCGTGGCAGATCTGATGACGCCGGAGGCCGTCGTCGTCCAACGGGGCACCACGTTCAAGGAGATCGCGCGGCTGCTCGACGAGTACGACATCACCGCCGTACCCGTGGTCGACGACGACTACCAGCCGGTCGGCGTGGTGTCCGAGGCCGATCTGCTGCGCCGGCAGATCGCGAAGCTCGGGGCGACCACCGCCGAAGCGATCATGACGAGCCCCGTCGTGGTGGCCCGGCCCGGCTGGAGTGTCGTCGAGGCGGCCAAGACGATGGAGAAGAAGAAGGTCAAACGGCTGCCCGTGGTCGACGACACCGGACGGCTCATCGGAGTGATCAGCCGTAGTGACCTCGTGCAGCTCTTCCTGCGCCGGGACCGGGCCATCCAGGAGGAGGTGCTGGAGGAGGTGCTGACGCGCACGCTCGGGGTGGCACCGTCCGCGGTCACGGTCGATGTCTCCGACGGCCATGTGACCCTCACGGGCGCCCTGGAGCGCAGAAGCCTGGTCCCGATCGCCGTGCGGCTGTGCGAGAGCGTCGACGGGGTGGTCGAGGTGATCGACCGGCTCAGTTATCTGCGCGACGACGCCGCCACGCATCCCCAGGAGGTGGCGGAGTAGCGTGAACGGCCGCTACAGACGGACGATGACCAGCGCGATGTCGTCGCGGGCGCCGGCGCTGACGCCGAGGCGGGTCAGCAGGGCGTCGGCGAGGCGCTCCGGGCTGAACCGGCTGTAGCGGGCGAGGGCGTCGGTGAGCCGGGCGAGGCCGGTGTCGATGTCCTCGCCGCGGCGCTCGACCAGCCCGTCCGTGTAGAGGACGAGGGTGTCGCCCGGCAGATAGGGAAGATCGGCCTCGGGGCGCGGCTCCTGTTCGGGATGGGCGCCCAGGGGCGGGTCGGTGGCCCGGTCCAGCAGCTCGTGGCTGCCGTCGGTGTGCAGCAGGACGGGCGGGGGATGGCCGGCGCTGCTGTAGGTGACCCGGCGGCCGGCGGTGTCGATCAGCACCTGGACGACGGTGGTGGCCAGCGCCTTGTCGACGGACCGGGCGTACAGGCCGAGCACCTTCAGCGCCCGCGCGGGGCCCTCGACGGAGCGGGCGGCGGCGCTGAGGGCGCTGCGCAGCATGCCCATCACGGCGGCGGCCTCCAGCCCGTGGCCGACGACATCGCCGACCGCGACGGCGAAACCGTCCCCCGGGACGTCGACGATGTCGTACCAGTCGCCGCAGATGTTCAGCGAGCCGATGGCCGGGAGGTAGCGCACCGCGATGTCCCGGTGTCCGGCCAGGTCCGGCGAGTGCAGCATGGCCTCCTGGAGGGTGACGGCGACCTGGCGTTCGCGGGCATGGGCCCGGCGCAGCTCCTCGTTGAGGTGCTGGAGCGCCCGTGCCCGGACATACAGTTCGGCCTCCATCGCCTCCTCCCGTGCGCTCAGCTGCTCGCCGGGCAGCGGACGGGCCTGGCGGGAGTGCACGAACGCGGTCACGTCCTCGACCCGGTGGATGATCCACGCCACGCTGCCGTCCGGCCCGGGGACGGGGGTGTTGATCGTGGACCACCAGCGCTCCTCGAACTCCCCCGGACGCTCCGTGACGGGGATGTCGTACCGCTGCACCGCCATCGTGTCCGGCTCCCCGGTGGACAGCACCCGGCACAGTGAGGGGTGCAGGTTCTGCACGCCCTCGGCGTCGGGGTCCGCCGGGTTGTCGGGGAAGGCGTCGAAGACGTACTGCCCGAGCAGTTCGTCGCGGGTCCGCCCGGTCGCCTGCAGGTACGCCTCGTTGACGTCCACGATGACCAGATCCGGATCGAGGACCAGGCACGCGCTCGGGGTCGCGGCGAACAGCGCCGCATGATCGAGCTCCGGTGTCGGCACGCGCCCGCGGGTCAGGCGCCCGGCGGGCGGAAGCCGACCGACTTCTTGGTGGCCGCGTCGATCTCCTCGACGGTCAGCAGCGGAATCGTCTTGGAGTGCAGGGCGCCGCTGGCGCGGACGGTCATGGCGATGGCGGCCATCGACAGGTCGTCGGGGAAATCGAGGACGCAGTAGAAGTCGGCGTCCCCGTAGGCGAAGTAGACCGACTCCACCGTGCCGCCGCACGAGCCGACCACGTGCTCGACGGCCGCCTTGCGCCCGGAGCCGCCCTCGGCGAGCAGCCCCTTCATGCCCTCGGCGGTATAGCTGGCCTGGACCAGGTACTTCGGCATCCGGTTCTCCCATGCTTCAGCCCATGCGGCAGCGGACCGCGGCACGGCGGTCACACGGCCACCCTCGGCTGCAGGGGACGCGGCGGCCACCGGTGGGCCGCCGAACGGGTGACCGCGCCGCTGTCCGGACGCGTTTCACGGGGCGGGCGCGTTCGTCGCCGGACCGAGGGGGGCGAGGCAACCGGCGGGTATGCGGGGCCGGTGGTTCGTCGGGAACCAGACGTCCGGTCCGTACGACTGACTGGACCGGGGCCCGACGGGAGGGCCGGAGCTGCCGGGAGGGTGTGTGCTGGTGGAACGCGGCGGGGAACCGGAGGCAGCCGGGCCGGACGGGGGCGCCGTCCGGGCCGCGGGCGGCCGGCCGTTGACCGTGCTGCTGACGGCGGCGATGGCGTTCTCCATGCTCCAGCTGTTCGTGCTCGGGGCCCTCGGTCCGCGCCTGGTCGGTGAGTTGGGCATCTCGCGCACGGTGCTGGGGCTGACCACCACGGCGGGCTTCGGGGCGGCGGCCGTGCTGTCGCCGATGGCGGGCCGGCTCGTGGACCGGGTCGGCCCCCGGCGCTGTCTGATCGCGCTGCTGCTGCTCACCGCCGTCTCGCTGGCGCTCATCGGCGCCGTCCCGGGGGCGGGCGTGCTGCTGCCGGCCGTCACACTGGGCGGCGTACCGCAGGCGCTGGCCAACCCCGCCACCAACAAGGTCATTCTCGCCGCCTTTCCGGCCGAGCGGCGGGCCGCGGTGACCGGGCTGAAGCAGTCGGGCGTGCAGTGCGGGGCGTTCGTGGCGGGGCTGCCGCTGTCGCTGGTGGCGGCGGGGGTGGGCTGGCGCGGCGCGGTCTGGGCGGCGGCCGGCACGGCGGCACTGGCGGCGCTCTGGGCGGCCCGGGTGCTGCCGGCCGACCCGTCGCCGGCCGCCGCGGGCCCGCCGGCCGCGGCCACGTCGCCCCGTGCGACCTGGCGGCTGGCAGCCTTCTCCCTACTGCTCGGCTGCGGGATCGCCTCGGTCAACACCTATCTGGCGCTGTTCGGTTCGCAGCGCCTGGGGATGACGCCGACCACGGCGGCGGCACTGGTCGCCGTCCTGGGCGTGGCCGGTATCGGCGGGCGGGTCGGCTGGTCACGGGCGGCGGGGCGGCCGGGCTGGGCCGAGGCGCTGCCGGCGCTGCTGGCGGCCGGCGCGGTGGGCGCCGCGCTGCTGCTCGCGCTGGCGCTGCGGGTGCAGCCGCTGGTGTGGCCGGCCGCCGTCGCGGTCGGCTCGTTCGCCGTGTCGGCGAATGCCGTCTCCATGGTGCTGGTGCTGCGGAAGGCGGCGCCCGGCCGGGCCGGGAAGGACACCGCCCTGGTGTCGGCGGGCTTCTTCGCGGGCTTCGCGGTGGGTCCGCCGCTGTTCGGCGCGCTGGTCTCCGTGACCGGATACGGGCCGGGCTGGCTGCTGGCGGCGGCGGAGTTCGCGGTGGCGTCGGCGATCGCCGTGCCCCTGATGCTGCGTCGCAACGGAGGGGCGTGAGGTCACTTCACAGTGGAGGATCCGATGCCTGACGGAGGACCCGATGCATGAGCGAAGCCATGAGACGACGCAGGAGATGACGCGTGGGAGGGCCCGTGAGGCGACCCATGGGGCGGTGGATGAGAGGACCCGTGGGGTGACGCAGGGGATGACCGGCGGGGCGTCGGATGAGGCGCCTGATGCGGCTCCGCGGGCGACGCCCCGGGCGATGTCACCGGAGACGACCCACGAGCCGGCCTCCGACGAGCCGTGGGCCGATCGCACGTGGGCCGACCGTACGGCGTCCGACCGCGCGGGCCCCAACCGTACGTGGGCCGACCGGGCATGGACGGCCGTGCTGGACCGGACCGGCCGGACCGCGGCCGAGGTGGGTCCGCGCTTTCCGCTGTACGCCGAGCCGGGAAGCGGCATATGGAGGTCCACGTCCAGAGGGTCGTGGACCGGCGGCTTCTGGGCCGGGCTGCTCTGGCTGCGCGCTCTGACGTCCGGCGCTCCCGGCGACCGGTCGGCCGCGGCCGAGTGCACCGGGAGACTGGCGTACTGGGCGGACCAGGACACCGCCACCCGCGGGCTGATCTTCTGGTACGGCACCGCGCTCGCCGCGGGACCCGGGGGCGACGGAGTGGCCGCCGGGCTGCGGGCGGAAGCGGCCCGGTCCTGTCTGGCGGCGTACGACCCGCGGCGCCAACTGGTGCCCTGGGGCGCGGCGTTCGGCGGCCCCAGGATGCTGGCCCGGGTGGACGCGGTGCCGGGGCTGGTGCCGCTGCTGGCGAGCCTGGCAGAGGCGGGGGAGGGAGACCGCGCGGCGTACGGCCACCTGACCCGGCACCTGACGCTGAGCCGCGCCGAGTACCCACCGCGCCCGGCATGGCAGGCCGCGCCCGGCGACGGCTGGACGCCCTGTGCCGAACCCGCGCCGGGCTGGAGCCGTACCACGCCCTGGCTGCTGCTCGGCCTCGCGGACGGACTGCACTTCCTCGCGGACGGGCTCGACTCCCGCGCCGCCGGGGCGTTGTGGGAGGCGGCCGGCCGGCTCACCGCGCCCCGTCTCGCCCCGGCCGCCGGGCTCGTGCCGCCCGCCCAGGAGGGGCAGTGGTCCGGCCCGGTCGACACCTCCGCGGCCGCCATCGAGTCGGTGGCCCTGCTGAAACTGGCCGCCCTGGCGCGGGCCGCGGACCGCGGGAGCGAAGCCGGCCGGCTGACCGCGCGGGCCCGGGAGATCCTGCACCACCTGTGCACCGGCCATCTGTCGGACCGCGGGGCGCTGACCGGCGGGTGCTATGACGCCGCCCGCGACCTCGCCCCGTGCCATGAACTGATCTGGGGTGACTTCTTCCTGGCGCTGGGACTGGCGATCCTCACCGGCCGCACGGAGCCGTTCACGACGTGACCGGGTAGCCGCGCAGCACCCGGCGGGCCACGGCCGTGATGTGCAGTTCGTCGGGGCCGTCCAGCAGCCTGGCCGTGCGGCCGGTGCGGAACAGCCCCGGCAGCGCGGTGTCCGGACCGAGGCCCGCCGCGCCGTGCACCTGGATCGCGGCATCGGTCACCTGCTGCAGCATCCGGGCCGCCGCCACCTTGGCCAGACCGGTCTCCAGCCGCGCGTCGTCGCCCGCGGCCAGCCGGGCCGCCGCCTCATGGACCAGGGGGCGGGTGGAACGGATGGCCAGCAGCGAATCGAAGACCATCTGCTGGACGAGCTGGCGGTCCGCCAGCGGTCCGGCCGACTGGCCCCGCGACCGGGCCCGCAGACACATCAGATCGAAGGCCCGCTCGGCCTGTCCGAGCCAGCGCAGACACCGCAGCACCCTGCCGAGCACCAGCCGCTCCCCGGCGATCCGCAGCGCCTGGCCCGGGGCGCCCACCGCGTGCCCGTGCGGCACGGCGACCCCGTCGAGCTCGATCTCCCACTGGCCGCCGGCGCCCAGCACCGGCAACTCCCGCACCACCGTGAACCCCGCGGCGGCCGTGGGCACCAGGAACAGCGCCAGGCCGTCGGGCCCCTCGTCCTCCGCCCGCGCCAGCACGGTGACCAGATCGGCGTCGCCCGCGCCCGAGGTGAACCACTTGCGGCCGTGCAGCACCCAGCCGCCCGCGGCGTCCGGGACCGCCCGGGTGGCGGTCAACCCCGGTTCCGTGCCGGGGGTTTCGGGCTCGGTCATCGCGTAGCAGGTCCGCACCTCGCCGTCGGTGATCCGCCGCAGGAACCGCTGCTTCACGGACTCGTCGGCATGCCGGGCGAGCATCAGCACATCGAGGAGCGGGGCCGAACCGAGCGCCGCCGGACCGTGATCGCTGGCCCCCTCGGCCTCCGCGACCGCGAAGTAGTGCGGCAGGCCGAGCCCCTGGCCGCCGTACTCCGTCGGCAGTGGCAAGGCCCACAACCCCGCCCGCTTGGCCTCGGCCTGGAGTCCGCGCAGCGCGGTGCGTGCCGACTCGCCACCCGCGTCCAGCACCGGTTCGCACGGCATCACCCGTTCCCGTACGAACGCCCGGACCCGCTCACGCAGCGCGGCGGCCTCCGGCGGGCAGCCGGGCAGCCCGAGTCCGGCGGACCCGAGCGGCGGGTCCGTCGCCAAAAGGTGCTGCCCAGGGGTCGTGGCGTGCACGGCTTCCTCCATATCAGCGGGAACTCGCGGAACCGGCGGTCCGACTTACTGGCCGTGGAGTTGGTCGGCGCCGGACGCCGTCCGGTTCCCGGGTCCGTGTGTGAAGCAGGCGGCGGCCCGCCGCCGGAGAGGAGTGCCGTGGGACACCCCACCGTCATCCGCGCGTCCCGACCGCTGGAAGAGATGACCGTCCGGGTCGCGGGCCCGCCCGCGCTCACCACACCGGCTGCGGCCCATCTGCGGGCGCTCGGCGCGACGCTGACGCCCCGTGCGGCGCAGCCGCCCGGACCGCACACGGGGCCCGCGGTCTTCGAGGCCACGGGCGCGGCGGGCGCGGTCACCGCGCACACCGCCTGGGCCGATGTCCTGCCGGCCGCGGACGCCGTCGACGAGCCCACCGTCCAGGCGGCCACCGGCGTGATGCAGGTGCACGGCAGACGCGACGGCCGCCCGCGCGCTCTCGCCGTCGACTACGCCGCCACCTGCGCCTCCGTGCTCACCGTGCAGGGCCTGCTGGCCGGCCTGCTCGGCCGGGCGCGTGGCGGTGCGGACCCCGGCCAGGTCACCACCGGCGTCGACCGGGCCGCGCTGCTCACCGTCGGCCAGTACCTCGCGGCGGCCAACGCCCCGGAAGCCGAAGCCGTACCGCTGTCGCCGGGAGGGCCGCCGTTCACCGCCCGCTGCGGCACCCGATTCGAACTGGAGGCGCTGGACCCCGTCCCCTGGGCCCGCTTCTGGCGGGACCTCGGTGCCCCGGAGGAGGCGATCCGTACCGGCTGGCAGCCCTTCCAGTTCCGGTACGCCACCGCCTGCGCCCCGATACCCGAGGCCCTGCACCGGACGGCACGTTCCGCGCCCTGGGAGCGGGTGCGCCAGGCCGCCGCGGCCTCGGGCGCGGAGGTCTGCCCGCTGCACGAGCCCGCCGCACTCCCCGGAGCCGCGGCCCGCACGGCGCCCTGGAGCCTGACCCCGCTGACCACCGAACGGACCCCGCCGGCCACGGTCACCGCCACCTCCGCCGCACGCCCCCTCGCCGGGCTGACGGTCCTGGAAGCGGGCCGCCGTATCCAGGCCCCGCTCGCCGCCCATCTGCTCCGCCTGCTCGGGGCGGACGTCGTCCGGATCGAACCCCCGGGCGGTGACCCGCTGCGCGGTATGCCGCCCTGCTGCGAGGACGTGTCCGCCCGCTGGCTCGCACTGAACCGGGGCAAGGACGCGGTACGGATCGACATCAAGTCCGCCGTGGGACAGGCCGAGTTGCGTGAGCTGGCCTCCGGCGCCGATGTCTTCCTGCACAACTGGGCCCCCGGCAAGGCCGAACAGCTCGGCCTCGACGCCGAGCGGCTGGCGGCCGTCAACCCGGGTCTGGTGTACGCCTACACCAGCGGCTGGGCCGGACGGCTGCCCGACGCCCCGATGGGCACCGATTTCATGGTCCAGGCACGTACGGGCATCGGCGCGCTGGCCCGCCCCGCCGACGAACCGCCCGCGCCGTCCCTGATGACCCTGCTCGACGTCCTCGGCGGACTGCTCGGCGCGGAGGCCGTGGTCGCCGGTCTGCTGCTGCGCGAGCGCGGCGGCCGCGGCGTACGGGTGGAGTCCTCGCTGCTGGGCGCCGCGGAAGCGCTCACCGCCCCGGCGCTGCACCGGGCCGCGGCCGGCGGGCAGCTCCGCCGTCCCGCGGGCTTCCGCCGTCCGCTGCCGACCGCCGACGGCTGGATAGCCCCCGCCGATGACTCGGCCACCGCCGTCTGCGCCCGCGCGGCCCGGCTGACGGAACTGTCCTCGGCGCAGGCGCTCGACGGGCTCCGCGCCGACGGACTGGCCGCGACCGAGGTGGCCACCGACCTGGCCGCGCTCCCACAGGACCGGTGCCTCAGCGGTGCTTTCACCCGTGACCCCCATGGCGCCCTCGCCGTCCCCACGCCCTGGAGATTCGCATGACCCACCCGATACACGACCTGGTCCCCGGCACGCTCCGCCGCACCTGGGCGGCGGAGGGACACTGCCCCGATCTCGACCTGTACGCGCTGTTCCGGGCACACCGGATACGTGACCCGCTGCGGACCGCCGTGATCGACGCGCACGGCGAGACCAGCTATGCCGCACTGGACACCGAGGCCCGATGTCTGGCCACCGGCCTCGCCGGGGCCGGTATCCGTCCGGGCGACGTGGTGGGCGTCCAACTGCCCAACAACGGAACGGCGGTGGCCGCCGATCTCGCACTGGCCGCCCTGGGGGCGATCGCCCTGCCCTTCCCGGTCGGACGCGGCGGACGCGAAGCGGTGTCGCTGCTCGCCCGCTCCGGGGCGCGGGCGGTGATCGCGGCCACCGCGTACCGGGGGAGCGAGCACGCCCGGGAACTGGCGGAACGGGCCCCCGCGTTGCCCGCCCTGCACACCGTGATCGCCGCCGGCCCCGGACCCGTCCCCGCCGGATGCCGGTCGCTGGCCGACCTGATGGGGCACGAGCCGACCGGGCACGAGCCGACCGGGCACGAGTGGGCCGGCCAGGAGCGGGCCGGCCAGGAGCGGGCCGGCTTCACCCCCGAACGGCCCGACCCCGACTCCGCGGCCCGCATCCTGGTCTCCTCCGGCTCCGAGGCGGAGCCGAAGATGGTGGCGTATTCGCACAACGCGCTCGCCGGCGGGCGGGGCAACTTCCTCGCCTCGCTGCTGCCGGACGGCACGCCGCCGCGCTGTCTGTTCCTCGCCCCGCTCGCCTCGGCGTTCGGCAGCAGCGGCACCGCGGTGACCCTCGCCCGGCACGGCGGAACCCTGGTGTTGCTGGACCGCTTCACGCCGGAGGCCGCCCTGGAGGCGCTGGCCGCCCACCGGCCCACCCATGTGCTGGGCGTGCCCACGATGGTCCGCATGATGGTGGAACGCTGCGGTACCGGAGGCCGTACCGCGCACGGGCCGACGGCGCTGGTCCTGGGCGGCTCCGCGCTCGACGCGGCCACCCACGACGAGGCGGCCCGGGCCTTCGGCTGCCCGGTGGTCAACCTCTACGGCTCGGCCGACGGCGTCAACTGCCACACCGGCCTGGCGCAGCGGCCCCCGCTCCCGGACGGCGGCCCGGGGATCGTGGTCGGCCGGCCCGACCCCGCCGTCTGCGAGATCCGGATCGCGCCGCCGCCCGGCACGCCCCCGGACGGGCCCGGGGAGATCCTCGCCCGGGGCCCGATGACACCGCTCTGCTACGTCGGCGCCCCCGAGCTGAACATGCGCTACCGCACCGCGGACGGCTGGGTGCGCACCGGCGACCTGGGCATGCTCGCCGCCGACGGCACCCTGCGGGTCGTCGGCCGGCTCAAGGACATCGTGATCCGCGGCGGCGCCAACATCAGCCCCGCGGAGGTCGAGGGCGAACTCTCCTCCCACCCGGACGTACGGGACGTGATCTGTGTGGGCGTGCCCGATCCGCTGATGGGGGAGCGGCTCGCGGCCTGCGTGGTGCCGCGGACCGGCCGGGAGATCACCCTGGCGAGCCTGTGCGCCCACCTCGACACCCGGGGTCTGGAGCGCCGTAAACACCCCGAGTACCTGCTGCCGGTGACCGGCGCGCTGCCCCTCACCCCCGCGGGCAAGCCCGACCGTGCCGCACTGCGCGAGCGGCTCGCCGCCGGGCTCCCGGACGAGCCCGCCCGGACCGGCTGACCGGCCGGGCGGCGGTGGCGCCGATCCTCAACGGTCCACCACCGCCCGGCCCGTTCGTCCCCTGCTCAGGACGCGGCGAACGCCTTCTCCATCTGCTGCGCGGCCGTGCGGTACACCGCCAGCAGATCGAGGTCCTGCCCCGGGTAGTTGGCGATGTTCAGCTGCTTCGCGCCCGAACCGGGCAGCACCGTGCCGGTCGACATGTTCTCGTTGTCGAGCACGAACTCCGGCTTCTTCGCGGACAGTTCGGACAGCCGGCCCGGTGTCACCGCCTCCGGCCCGTATGTCCCCACCAGCCGCGCCCCGGCGAGCTTCGCCGCCCAGGAGGTGAACATCTGCGACGTCACCGCCGGGGCCTTGCCGTCGGGCCAGGTGCTGCGCACCTTCGTGTGCAGCGCTTCCCACTCCTTGCCGAACGTGGTGTTCCACCGCGTGGCCGCCTGCTGCGTCCCGAACGCCTTGCCCAGACGCGTCACATTGGCCGTCGTCTTCGACGGGCTGTTGTCCAGCTTCAGTTCGACCATCTTGGCGTCGGAGCCCGCCGCCTCCTTGATCCGGCCCGCGAAGGGCTCGAACGAGGAGTAGAGGACGTAGTCGGCCTTCGCCACCTTGGTCAGATCGCTCGGCTTGACGTCGTAATCGGGAGCGTGCCGGATCGAGGCGGGGACGATGGAGGTGACGTTCTTCGCCCCGGCGGCCTTCGCCAGCGCCGCTTCCCACACCGTGGTGGCGACCACCACGGGCCCGGAGGACGCCTTGTCCGGCACACCGTCCGCCTTGTCCGAAGCGGCGCCGGAGCCGCATCCCGAGATCAGCAGCAGGCCCGCGCTCAGTGCGGTGAGGGGGCGGACGAGGCCGCGGGTTCGCGCCATGAGGAAGTTCTCCGTTCAGGGATGAGATGGGCTACGAGGGCGACCGCACCCGCAGCGAGGACGAGGACCGGGCCCGGTGGCAGGTCCCAGGCCAACGAGGCAAGAAATCCGACGACGTTCACCACCAGCCCGATGCCGATCGCCCACAGGGTGATCGACACCAGCGAGCGGCCGAGCCGGCGGGCGGCGAGCGCGGGCAGCAGGGTGAGCGCGTCCACCAGCAGGGCCCCGGTCAGCCGGATGGCACCGGCCACCGCGACCGCCACCAGCACCAGGAGCAGCACGGTCAGCCGCTGCACCGGCACCCCGGAGCACAGCGCCAGTTCCCGGTCGTGCAGCAGCAGTGACAGCTCCCGGCGTCGCCAGACGAACAGCGCGGGCAGGGCCACCGCCAGCGCACCCAGCACCGCGAGGTCGGCGGGCCGCACCGCCAGGATCGATCCCCACAGCAGCGCGAAGGCCCCGTTGGCGTTCACCCCGGACAGCGCCAGCAGCAGCAGCGCGGCGGCGATGGCCAGACTCATCAGCAGCCCCATCGCTCCCGACAGCCCGTCCGCGGTCCGCGCCAGCGGCGCCACCCCGGCTCCGGCCAGCGCACAGGCCACCAGCGCACACAACACCGGGTCCAGGCCCAGCAGTTGACCCGCCGCGATCCCCAGCAGCGCCACATGCATCATCGCGAAACGCACCGGCATGATGTCCAGCCCGACGATCACCACGCCCACCACCGGCAGCCCGAGAGCGGACAGCAGCAGACCGGCCCCGGCGCGCTGGACCGGTACGAGTTGCAGCAGGTCGGCGACCTGTCCGAGCGCACTCACCGGACCTCCCGCAGCCGTCCGGCGGCCATCTCCAGCGTCCGGTCGCAGCGCGCGGCCATCGCCCGGTCGTGGGTGACCACGAGCACCGTCACCGGCAGCGTGGTGAGCACCTCGGCGGCCTCCTCCTGCCCGCTGAAGTCCAGCGCCGCGGTCGGCTCGTCGGCGAGCAGCACGCCCGCCCCGGCGGCCACACACCCCACCGCCCGCGCCAGATGCATCCGCTGCAACTGCCCGCCGGACAGGCTGCTCAGCGGACGGTCGGCGAGCCCGCCCACTCCGAGCCGGACGGCGGCGCGCGCCGCATCCTCCGGGGCGCCGCTGCTCGCCAGCAACTCCTTCGCCAGCAGCGGGAAACGCCCGGCCGCCGGGCGCTGCGGTATCCAGGCGCAGGCCCGTCTGCGCCAGGCCCACTCCGCCGCGCTGCGGCAGCCCCGCCGCCCGACCAGGATCTGGCCGTCGACCTGCCGGTGCAGCCCCAGCACGGCCCGCAGCAGCGTCGTCTTGCCCGAACCGTTCGTACCGGTCAGCGCGATCCGTTCGCCGGCGGCGACCTCCAGATCGACCCCGCGCACGGCCTCCAGACGGCCGTGCCGGCACACCACGCCCTGCATCCGTACGTCGAGACCGGACGGCCTGCTCCCCTGCCGGGCCACCAGGGGCTCCGGGTGTTCATAGCTGCGCTCCACAGCCCACTAGTCGGCCCGGCGGGCCGTCGAGTTCCCGGCGACCGCACATCATCCGCACCGGGCCCGGGGCCGCCACCGCCCCGGGCCCGGCACACGGTCACGGCATCAGGCAGAGGCCTTCGAAGCGGACACCCGCCACGGCGTACCGAACCCGGCCGGCGCCGCGTCCCGCTCGGTGCCGGCCGCCCGCCGCGACGGGGTGCCCTCGGCGGAGTCCAGCAGCGCGATCAGCGTCTCCCGGGCCCGTGCCACCCGGGACCGCACGGTGCCCACCGGACACCTCGCCACCGAGGCGGCCTGCGCATAGGGCAGCCCGAGCAGTTGTGTGAGCACAAACGCCTCCCGCCGCGCGGGCGTCAGCGCGCCGAGCAGATCGGCCAGCACGATGCCCTCGTCGAACCCCGGCAGGACCTCCGGCTGGGCCTGTTCCGCCATGGCCTGCCAGTCGTCGAGCGCGGCGATCCGGGGCCTGGCCCGGTTGGCACGGATGCGGTCGGCGACGGTGCGGCGGGCAATCGTCAGCAGCCAGGTACGGGCCGAGGACCGGCCCTCGAAGGAGGGGAGGCCCCGCAGGGCCCGCAGATAGGTGTCCTGGACCAGGTCGTCCGCCGCCTGGAAGTCACCGCTCAGATGCGTGACATAGCGCAGCACATCGCGCCGGGTGGCCCGGACGAACTGCTCGACGGCGGCCTCGTCGCCGCCCCGGCCCTCCAGCGCCCACCTGGTCACCAGGGCGTCCTCAGCCGCACGCATACGAGACCTCCGCTCCCTGGCACAGTTCCACGGGCACGGTGAGGGGCACGGGTATCTGTGATTTCCGCATCCGGGCAGGCGTCATCATCATCGGTAGTCCTTCGCTGGAGCCGGTCGCTGCGAGGGTGCCGGGACCGGGGAGGTCGGGCGGGCGCTGAGGACGGCGCCAAACATGCGCGCGCGGTCCGTCCGCGGCCCGTAGGGCGCACTGCTGTCAGGGGACAGCCGGCTCCAGGGGTGGGCCCCGTCGCGAGACGACATGGACCAGAAGCAGCCTCGGCAAGGCGCTATGGGGTGCCCGCGCCGCCTCCCGCTCCTCGGGCGGAAGGGTCGGCAGCACGGGCTGCAGTACGAGCCGGAGCCGCGGCACGAGGGCCAGGGACACCGTCCGCACCAGCCGGAAGACCGCGCGCTCGCCGCCCCACATCCACCACACGCTCAGCGTCGCGATCAGCAGATGCGCCGCGAGCATCGGGCCGGCGCCACCCGGCGCCCCCGCATGCGCCACATGCCCCATATCAGCCATCCGGCCGGCCATCGGCAGACCACCGAGGTGCCCGGCCGCCTCGACGACCGCCTGCCCCGCCGGCCCGTCAACCAGCCCCGCACTCAAGCCACGTGAACTCCGCACCTCATGCAGGGGCACCCCGCCACCGCACCGCAGCGATTCCCACCACAGTGTGGCCCAGGACAGCTTGCTGTGCCCGGAGTGGTCGATGGCCTGCCCGAGGGCGAAGACGGAGTGCAGCGTCGCCTGAGTCCCCACGGTCAGGGCCGCCACGGCCAGCGGGCCGCGCTCACGGCCGGCGAAGCACCAGGCGCCTCCGGCGGCCCCCGCCGCGGCGAGGAGCAGCACCCGCCACGGCAGCACCGCACCGGAGGTCAGCACATGTCCGACAGCCGTGAGCAGCACGCAGACCACCGCGAACGCGATGGCCCGCAATCCCCTGAGTACGTATCCGGCTTCCATGGCGAGAACAGCTTGCCCCTCCAGTGGTCCGTCAGACAGATGAGGCCCAAAGATGCTCACTTCCGGAGCGAAAATGGCTGCTGGAAGGGGTGGCGGACTACGGCACATCGAGGGCGGACCAGCCACCCAAAGGCGTACCCGACACCGTCGCCGGACAGCGTCCTCGACGCCCCCTGCACGGCCGCACCACGCGTCTCCCCGAGACGCACCACGGCCACAACCAGTAGCGTCGGGCGCATGCGCGCCTTCATCGTCGATGCCTTCACCGACCGGCCCTTCGCCGGAAATCCCGCCGGGGTGTGTCTGCTGGACGCTCCGGCCGACGCCGCCTGGATGCAGCGGGTCGCCGCCGAACTCAACCTGTCGGAAACCGCCTTCGTGCACCGGACCGCGGAGAACACCTACGGATTGCGGTGGTTCACCCCGACCGTGGAGGTCGACCTGTGCGGACACGCCACACTGGCCACCGCCCATGTGCTCCACACGACCGGAGGCGCCGCCCCTGACGCGGCCCTGCACTTCGACACCCTCAGCGGTGTCCTGACCGCCCGTCGCCACCACGACAGCGCGCATTCCCTGGACTTCCCGGCGGACGCACCGACCGAGGCACCCACCCCGCCCGGCCTCGCCGAGGCCCTCGGCGCCGCGCCGCGGTGGACCGGCCGGGCCCGGCACGATCTGCTCGTGGCGCTGCCGGACGCCGCAGCGGTACGGGACCTGGACCCGGACACCGCCGCGCTGGCGGCCTTCAGCGGCCGAGCGGTCATCGTCACCGCGAGCGCCCCCGACGGCGCCGACCACGACTTCGTCTCCCGCGTCTTCGCCCCGGCCGCCGGCATCCCCGAGGACCCCGTCACCGGCGCCGCCCACTGCGTCCTCGCGCCTCACTGGGCCGGGCGGCTGGGCCGCACCGCACTGGCCGGCGTCCAACTGTCCCCGCGCGGCGGCCGGGTGGGCGTCGAACTGCACGGCGACCGGGTCACCCTGCTCGGCCGGGCCGTCACGGTCTTCGACGGCGCACTGATGTCTTGAGGCCTACGATGACCGACGCCATGACCACACCGCGCTCCGGGCTTCTTGCCGATGCCCCACTTGAGCAGCTCTTCCCCGAAGCGGGGCCGCAGGACCTGGAGGTGATCCGGCGCGAAGCCGCACGGCTGGATGCGGCACTCGGCCCGCTGGGCCCGGCCCGGTGGGAGTGGGAGCCCGGGGTGCTGGTCACGGACCTCACGGTGGGCGAGGACGACCCCGTCGAGTACACGCTCCAGGTGGACTGTTCGGAGGGCGCCGGCCCGTGCGTCTTCGCGGGGGTGAGCGTGGCGTGCGGATGCGCGGAGGACCATCGGACGCACCTCGTCGACCAGGCCCCCGTCTACCTCACGGAGATGACCTCCCTCCACGAGGGAACGGAACTGGGCACGGCCTTCTCCTTCGCGGCCTGGGAGCTGGCCGGCTGGCTCGCCCGTCCCAGGGACGCGGCCCGCTGGCGGGCCCTGAACGGACTGCCGGCGCCCCCAACGGCCGCCCATGGAGACTGACATCGGCGGCCGGCCGGAGAGGTGACGGAGTTGGACGACGCCATGGGCTACTCGGACGCCGATGCCGCCGCGCTGTATGACCTGTTGAATTCGTGGGCCCCCGGGCGGTGGCCCGCCGACGGCTTCTAC
Source organism: Streptomyces sp. NPDC058773 (assembly GCF_042746015.1). NCBI lineage: Bacteria > Bacillati > Actinomycetota > Actinomycetes > Kitasatosporales > Streptomycetaceae > Streptomyces > Streptomyces sp. NPDC058773. The sequence continues at coordinate 41,773 of NZ_JBHYPE010000009.1, read as the reverse complement.
GACGGAGACCCAGTCGGTCATCGGTGACGTGGTCACCTTCACGGGGACGACGGCCGCGGCCGACGGCACCGTGCTCCGCGTGGACCGGACCAGTCTGCGTTTCCTCGATGCGGCGCGGCTCGACGTGTTCCTCGCCGACGCGGGCCTGGCCGTTGTGGCCCGTTACGGGGACTGGGGCGGCGGGCCCCTCACCGAGACGAGCCGGGAAATCATCACGATCGCCCACCGTCGATAGGTTGTCCGAATTCACCCGCGGTTTCGTGATACCTTCCTCACCGCTTCTTCACGCTGTCATCACATCCATGGGGGGACCGCGGATGCGGCGAGGGCGGGGGCAGTTCAGCCCCTGCGGACGGTCCGCGCCATGCTCGGCAGCGGCCCGTACACGCCATCCGGCGCTCGACATCAGCAGGATGCGCCCCGCTGATCCGCCGGCGGGCCCCGTCAGGAAGCGCAAGCACCACCGAATCCCCGGGCCGGGAACGCACCGTCACCCCCGGCTCCCCAGCTGAACCCGGTCGCTTGCGACCCTTCAACGGACAGGCTCATGAATCGAATACCTTGGGTGCGCGCGGCCGCCGTCGGCGCCGGCGCCTCGATCGCGCTCGCCGTTCCGATGCTCGCCGCTCCGGCCCTCGCCGCGCACCGTCCGGCACCGGACGCCCGGACCGCGCCCGCCCATGGCCCGGCCACACCGGCCGAGGGCCCGGCGACGCCCTCTCACGACCCGGTGAAGCCTTCCCCCGGCCCGGTGAAGCCGTCCCGGGGCGTGACACCGGAAGACATCCGCAGGGCGCAGGAGATGGAGCGCTACTGGACCCCGGAGCGCATCCGTACGGCCGTCCCCGTGGATGCCGTGCCCGCCGGGGAAGAGAGCCAGGACCTTCCGGTCTTCCCCGGTGTGGCGGGCCGGAGCGCGCTGTTCGCGCCGAGCCGTCCGGTCGCGGCGGGCGTCGCCACCGTCGGGGTCTTCCTCATCCGCAGCGAGGACGGCTCGGCGACGCCCAACCAGTTCTGCACCGCCAGCGCCGTCACCTCGCCGACCAAGAGCCTGGTGCTCACCGCGGCCCACTGCCTCAAGGGCGACAAGCCGTACCGCAACGTCGCCTTCGTGCCCGGCTACCGCGGCGGGGCCGCACCGGCCGGCCGGCCCGGCGAGCAGCCCTATGGCCTCTTCCCGATGCAGCCGGGCAAGGCGTGGCTCGACGAGCGGTATCTGTCCTCGTCACCCAGCGACGATGTGGACTTCGCCGTGCTGCGCGTCGGACCGAACTCCCAAGGGCAGCTCCTGGAGGACGCCGTCGGCCGCGGTAACACCCTCACCGCCGTGCCCGCCGGGAAACTGGCCCGCCGTGCGGTGACGCTCACCGGCTACCCCGGGGGCAAGCAGACCCCGCTGCAGTGCACCAATGGAACCAAGGCCTTCCAGGGCCGGTTCATGGAGATCAGCTGCGACGGCTTCCGTACCGGGGTCAGCGGCGGTCCGTTCCTGGAGGACTTCGACGGCAGCCGCGGCAACCTCGTCGGCGCCATCGGAGGTTACAAGACCGGCGGGCTCCGGGACGACATCTCCTACAGCTCGCAGTTCGACGACGATGTCTTCCGGCTGTACCGGCAGGCGGTCGCGGACGCGGCACCGGACACCGTCAACCCCCTCGGGGACGCGACGACATGGGAGCACGCCACACAGGTCGTCACCGGACGGTTCCACTCCCGCTCGGTACGCGACAACACCGGCGACCTGATCGTGCGCTGGTCCGACGGTGAGGTCTCCCTCTACCCCGGCAACCGCGCCTACGGCCTGGGCAAGGACATCCGGCTCGCAAAGGACGTGGCCTGGAAGCAGGCGAAGGCCGTGACCGCAGGGGAATTCACCGGCAACAGCACCGATGACCTCCTCGTCCGCTGGGCCAACGGCAAACTGACCCTCTACAAGGACGTCAACGAGACCAACAAGCTCACCAAGAAGATCCAGCTCAAGGTCCCCAACGGCACCTGGAAGCACGCCAAGGGGCTCACCGCCGGCCGGTTCGTCGGGGCCGGCACCCGCCGCGACGACCTCGTGGTGCGCTGGTCCGACGCCGAGGTGACCCTCTACACCGATGTGGACGCCCGGGGCCTGCACGCCGAGAAGCAGCTCGCCAAGCCCAAGAACACCACCTGGTCCCACGCCCGCGACACCGTCGCCGGTGACTTCGCCGCGGCCACCGGCGGCCAGGATCTGTTCGTCCGCTGGTCCGACGGTGAGGTGACCGTCTACGAGAAACTCGGGGCCAAGGGCTTGAACGCCGAACACCAGCTCCTCCCCGCCAAGTCCGTATGGCGCCACACCAGTCTGGTCACCGCCGGAGCCTTCGGCGGCGGTCCCCGGCAGGACGACCTGCTCGCGCTCTGGCCCGGCGGCAAGCTCGCGATGTACGACGACACCACGGCCACGACCGTGGGCCGCGAACGGCTGCTGGTTCCCGCACGGATCAGCTGAACCCGCGTCGCATGCCGGCGACAGCCTTCCGGTCCCACGTGCGGGGCCGGAAGGCAACGGCGTTCCGGTCAGGCCGTTCCGGTCAGGCCGGTGCCGGAAGGCCGCGGATCAGATCCGCCGCCTTCTCCGCGATCATGATCGTGGGCGCATTGGTGTTGCCCCGCACCACCGTCGGCATCACCGAGGCGTCCACCACCCGCAGACCGCTGACCCCGTGCACCCTGAGCCCGGAGTCCACCACCGGGCCGATCGAGCAGGTGCTCGTCGGGTGGTAGAGGGTCTGCAGCTCGCGCCGGGCGTATTCCAGCAGCCCGGCGTCGTCCGTGGAGCGGGGGACGCGGAAGTCGGCGCGACGGTGCTTGCGCAGGCTGGGCCGGTCGGCGATGTCCAGCAGCAACCGCAGCGCCCGTACCGCCGTGGCGCGGTCCTCCTCCGTGGTCAGGTAGTTGTGCAGGATGTGCGGTTTGGCGCTGGGGATCGCCGACCGCAGCGAGACCTTGCCCCGGCTGGTCGGGGCGAGCAGCACCGCACCGAACATGAAGGCGTGGTCGGTGACCGGGCTGATGCCCTCCTCGTGGAACATCACCGGAGTGGCATGGACCTGGACGTCGGGAGCGTCCAGCCCCTCACGGGTGCGGTGGAAGCCCCCGGCCTCACCGACGTTGGAGCTCAGCGGACCGCGGCCCTCGGTCTCCAGCAGGCGCACATTGTCCGGCGTCTCGGCGGTCAGCAGGCTCTCGGTGTCGGTCAGGTAGGAGAGACCGATGTGCGGATGGTCCTGGAGGTTTTCCCCCACCGGGAGATCCACCCGGGGCGTGATGCCACGAGCCGTCAGCTCGTCCGCCACCCCGATACCGGACAGCATCAGCAGCTGCGGGGAGTTGTAGGCACCGGCCGACAGCACCACCTCCCGCTCGGCCCGCCGCTGCAGCAGTTCACCGCCCCGTTCCAGCTCGACCCCGGTCGCGCGTTCGCCGTCGAACAGCACCCGGGTGCACTGGGCACCCGTCAGCACCTCCAGATTCGGCCGCTCCAGAGCCGGCCGCAGATAGGCGACGGCCGTGCTGCAGCGCATCCCGTCACGCTGCGTCAGGTGGTAGTAGCCGACGCCGTCCTGCTCCGGACCGTTGAAGTCGGCGGTGAAGGGATGCCCGGCCTCCCGGGCGGCCGCCACGTAGGCGGCCACCAGCGGATGCCGTGAGCGGCCCTCGCTGACGGTCAGCGGCCCGCCGGTCGCGTGCCACGGCACGCTCTCGCCCTGGAAGTCCTCGGCGCGCAGGAAGTAGGGGAGGACGTCGTTCCAGCCCCACCGCTCCGCCCCGGCGGCGGCCCAGGCGTCGTAATCGCGGCGGTTGCCGCGGATGTAGATCATCGCGTTCATCGACGACGAACCGCCGAGCATCCGGCCCCGGGGCAGGAACCGGCGCCGGCCGTCCAGCCCCGGTTCGCAGTCGCTGAGGTAGCTCCAGTCGTACTTCGTCTGGAACAGCTTGCTGAAGGCGGCCGGCACATGGATCTCCGGTGCGTCGTCCACCGGCCCGGCCTCGACGAGGAGCACACGGGTGTGCTCGTCCTCGGTGAGCCGGGCCGCCAGCACACACCCGGCCGACCCGGCACCCACGATGATGTAGTCGTACACCCGTACCCCTCACGCAGCGCTCTTACGGACCCCTCCACCCAAGCCGCAACGGCAGGCCGGCTCACACCGGGAATCCGGCCAATGTCCGGGCCCGCGGACCGGCCGCGGCACACATCGGCGACCCGCTCACCGGCCGGAACGGCCGCGCACGGCCGCGCACGGCGGCCCTGCGGCCGCTCGACCCCGGGCCGGTGCCACGCCGAGTGTCCGCACCCGGGGGACGGGCGCAGAATGAAAGAGCCGCTCCGGTGTCCGCAGGGCGGCGGGGCCACCGTGCGCGGCGGGTGGAAGGACAAGCCGGTGCCAGCAGATCGGCCGAGCGACGAGCAGCCTCGCGGTCCGCTCTGGTCCGAGCCCGGGTCGCTGCTGGAACATGTCGCCGTCGCCGTGTTCGGCCTCGATGACGACAACCGGATCTGCTACTGGGGCCCAGGGGCACAGCAGCTCTTCGGCTACCGCGCCGACGAGACCCTGGCGCATCCCGGCGCCCTGCTCTTCCCCGACGCCTCCGGTGACGGCCCGGACACCTGCGCCCGCCTGGCCGACCGCGCCCGTACCGAGGGCTACTGGCGTGGGCGGCTGCCCGCCCGGCATCTCGACGGTGAGGTATTCGACTGCGGCTTCCGGGTCTTCCCGGTGGCCGGCGTCGCCGGACGCACGGTGGTCATGGGGCTGGCGAGCCGCGGCGCCGAACTGGACCGGGTGAAGACCAATCTCGCCTTCCTCGACGCGCTCTTCGAGACCTGCCCCATCGGCCTGGTCATGCTCGACGAGGAGCTGCGCTACGCCCACCTCAACCAGGGGCTCGCCGACATCAACGGACTGCCCATCGAGGAACACCTCGGACGCCGCATCACCGAAACCATGATCACCGCGGACGGCGGCGAGTACGAGCGGATGCTGCGCGGCGTCGCCGAGGACGGCAGACCCATCGCGGGCGTACGGGTCGGGATGCGCACCCGGGGCCATCCGGACCGCGACAAGGTGCTGTCGGTCAGCTTCTTCCCGCTCTCCCGGGCCGGGGGCACCCGCCCGGGAGTGGGCGGCGTGCTGGTGGACGTGACCGACCGGGAACAGGCCATCGTGGAGGCGACCGCCACCCGGCAGCGGCTGGCCCTGCTGGACCGGGCGTCCGCGCGGATCGGCACCACCCTGGACGTGCAGGTCACCGGCCAGGAGCTGGTCGACGCCGTGGTGCCGGTCTTCGCCGACGCGGCCGTGGTGGAGCTCGTGGAATGGCTCGACGAGCGCAAGGCGTTCGATCCGGCGCTGCCGGTGATCACCCGCCGGCTCGCCCACGGCACCGTACTGCCCCCTCCCGCGACGGAGCTGGTCGGCGGGGTGGAAGGGGTGCACTACCCGCCGGGCTCCGCCATCCACCGGATGCTGCGGACCGGCCGCCCGATCGCGGTGCCGGTGAACCGGGAGTTCATGCTGCGGACCGTGCTCGACGAGGAGCGCGCCCGGGTGCTGGCCGGCAGCGGTCTGACCTGTCTCCTCCTCGCCCCGCTCATCGCCCGGGGAACGGTGCAGGGCATCGCCATCTTCGGCCGGTCGGCGGCCAGACCGGCCTTCACCGAACAGGACCTCAGCCTGGCCGGGGAGCTCGCCTCCCGGGCCGCGCTCTGCCTGGACAACGCCCGGCTCTACAGCCGGGAGCGGAACATCGCGCTCACCTTCCAGCGGGCGCTGCTGCCCAGCCATCTGGGTCCCTGCCCCGCCCTGCACGTCGCCCACCGCTATCTGCCCGGCAGCCAGGTCACCGAGGTCGGCGGCGACTGGTACGACATGATCGCCCTGCCCGAGCAGCGCGTCGCCCTGGTCGTCGGCGACGTCATGGGACACGGCGTCTCGGCCGCCGCGTCGATGGGCAGGCTGCGCATCACCGCCAAGGCACTGGCCCGGCACGACCAGGAACCGGAAGAGCTGCTCACCGAACTCGACCACTGCGCCCAGGAGGCGGGCATCGAACTCGCCACCTGCCTCTACATCCGCTACGACCCGGTCACCGGCCGCACCCGGATCGCCAGCGCCGGCCATCCACCGCCGCTCCTGCGCTACCCCGACGGCCAAACGGACCTCGTCGACGAGGTGCTGGGCGTCCCGCTCGGCGTCGGCGGCTGTCCCTTCCGGTCGACGGAGCTGGACCTGCCCGACGACACCACCCTCGTCCTCTACACCGACGGCCTCATCGAGGCACGGGGCCATGACATCGACGACGGGCTGACGGCGCTCCGCACCGAGCTGAGCCGGCTTCCCGACTCACTGGAAGCCGCCGCGGACCACATCCTCGCCCGCCTCGTCCCGCGCTTCCCGGCCGATGACACCGTGTTGCTCCTCGCCCGGGTGCACCGCCTGCGGTGGTGACGGCGCGACCGCCGCACGAGCCGCCGGCGACCGCCCGTTCCTGCCTCAAGGGCGTCCCGGCGCCGCGATGCGCGCGGAGACGCAGGGGTCCTCGTTGCGGTACCCGAGGCGGGTGTAGAGCCGTTCGGCGGGGGCGTTGTCGGCGAGCTGCCACAGCGTGCAGAACCCGTACCGGCGCACGGCGTACCGGGTCAGCCACGAGGTCAGCGCCGCGCCGAGCCCCTGACCGCGCTGCCGCGCGTCCGTCGCGACCGACGCCATCAGCGGGGCCCCGCTGTCCCGCAGACTGCTCAGGGCACCGCAGGCCACCAGCCGTCCGTCCGGGTCGCGGATACCGGTCCACAGGCTGACGCCGGCGGAACCGGGGCCGGTCGAATGGGCGGGGCTGTGCTCGTTCAGGAAGGCGAGCAGCTCCCCGTGGTGCGTCTCGTCCAGCTCGACCACCCGCTCCTCGGCCCGGTGCACCGGCGGTTCCTCCAGCGTCCACCGGAAGACCCACTCGACGACGTCGGTGACCGCCAGATGGCGGCCGACCAGCGCATCGGTGCCCAGGGGGCCGGTGAACTCCGTGACGCCGTCCGGGAGTTCATGCGCGGCGCGGAGGACGAGCCCGGCGGCGGGGACCGCTTCGCCGACGCTCCACAGATGTCCGCGGGCGTCGTCGAGCCAGGCCGCGGCACCGTCGCCGGACCAGCTGATCCGGTCGGCCGAGCGCCGTCGCGCGGCGCCGAAACGCAGCAGGGCGGAGCCGGCCTGGCGCTCCAGACCCTGCCGGAACAGGTCTGCGGTCCGGGGAGGAAGAGTCGTTGCCTGCATCGCTCTCTCGGGAAGGACGTAGCGGGAGGGCGACGGCCCGGACGCGCGCAAGGGCGCGGCCGGAACCGGCCGTTCGGTGTGTGGGGGAGTCCCGGCAGCGGCTGCGCAGGCGGCGCGCCCGGCTGACCGGGGGGCCCACTGTTGCACACCGCCCCTGGCCCGAGGCAAATCCGGGACCCGGGCGGCGCGGACGTACCGGGAATTGCCGGGGAGGCAACCCGGGAATGGCCCCGCCGACCGGCCCCGTTCACCGGCCTGCCGGGCCTGCCGGGCACCCGCTCATCCGGGGCCTGACCAGCGCGGGGACCGGCCGCCGGGCGCCCGTTCCGGGCCCCGTCGGACCGTCCGGGGCGGGGTGGTGTTGATCACGGTGCGGGCCGCTGCGCGCACTGTCCCCGGCCCCGGCGGCGGGCGCGGCCCGGCGCGACTGCGCGGCCTCCCCGATCCGGGGAACATGGAAGCACGGCGAGGCGCGGTGGACACGGGCCGCAGCCCGGAGCCGGCGGGGCCGTATGCCGTGCGCACGGGCGGAGGAGGTGCCTGGGATGGCGACAGCAGGCCCCTTCGGCCCGGCAGGCGACCAGCCGCCTCCCGGGCAGCCGCAGCGGAGCGGGCTGCTGGATCTGCTCGGCGTCGCGGCGGTGCTGCTCGACGCCGAGGGACGCATCGTGCTGTGGAGCCCGCAGGCCGAGAAGCTGTTCGGGTACCCCGCGCAGGAGGCGCTGGGCCGGTTCGCGGGGCGGCTGCTGGTCCACGAACAGCACCTGGACCTGGTGATCAGGCTGTTCACCGAGGTCATGGCGACGGGCGAGAGCTGGGCCGGCGCCTTCCCCGTCCGGCACAAGGACGGCAGCACCCGGCTCGTCGAGTTCCGCAACATGCGGCTGCTCGACGACCGCGGCGACTTCTACGCCCTGGGCATCGCCACGGACGAGGAGATCCTGCGCCAGGTGGAACGCGATGTCGCCCTGTCCACCCGGCTGGTCTCGCAGTCCCCGATCGGGCTGGCCGTCCTGGACACCGAGCTGCGCTACGTCGCCGTCAACCCGGCGCTGGAGCGGATGAACGGGGTCCCCGCCGAGGAGCACATCGGCCGGTCGGTGCGCGATGTGCTGCCGTTCCTGGACACCGACGCCATCGAGGCAGCCCTCCGGCGGGTCCTGGCGTCCGGCACGCCCCTGGTCGACGAGTACACGGTGGGCCGCACCCCCGCCGACCCCGACAACGATCACGCCTGGTCGGTGTCCTACTACCGGCTGGACGACCCGGCCGGGCGGGTGCTCGGAGTGGCCGGCCTCGCGGTGGACGTCACCGACCGGCACCGCGCGGCCACCGAGGCGGCCCGCGCCCGGCGCCGACTGGCCATGATCGCCGATGGTTCCGCCCGGATCGGCACCACGCTGGAGGTCGAGCAGACCGCCCGTGAGCTGGCCGAGGTCGCGGTGCCCGAGCTCGCCGACGTGGCGGCGGTGGACATCCTGGATTCCGTCCTGGAAGGCCGCCCGCACCCGATGTCCGGCTCCCGGCCTGCGCTCTTCCGGGCCCTCGCGGTCAAGGCCGCCTATCCCACGGAGGCGGTCAGCGCCGCCGACCCGCCCGGCCACCTCGCCAGCTACGGGCCGGACCGCATGGCCACCCGGTGCGTGCGCACCGGCCGCCCCATCCTGATCCCGCACGTCGGTGAACGGGAGCTGGCACGTATCGCCCGCGACCCCGAGGCCGCCGCCCTGCTGGCCCGCGCCGGCATCCACACCTACCTCACGATGCCGCTGATCGCCCGCGGCGAGGTACTCGGCGCCCTGGGCCTCACCCGGGCCCGCAACCCGCTGCCGTTCGACGAGGACGACCTCGCGCTGGCCGCCGAACTCGCCGACCGCGCCGCGGTGTGCATCGACAACGCCCGCCTCTACCAGGGCCAGCGCAACACCGCCATCACCCTCCAGCGCAGCCTGCTCCCCGACCGGCCACCGCACCGCAAGGGCCTGGAGATCGCCACCCGCTACCAGCCCGCCGGCACGGTCGGCGAGGTCGGCGGCGACTGGTTCGACGTGATCCCCCTGAGGGCGGACAAGACCGCGCTGGTCGTGGGCGACGTCATGGGCAGTGGCATCGAGGCCGCCACCACCATGGGCCGGTTGCGCACCGCCACCTCCACCCTGGCCGACCTGGACATCCCGCCGACCGAGGTGCTCCGGCACATCGACAAGATCACCGCCGGTCTGGAGCAGTACGCCACCTGCGCCTACGCCGTCTACGACCCGCACCACGCGGTCTGCCACATCGCCGTCGCCGGACACCTGCCACCGGTGCTGCTGCGCACCGGCCGGTCACCGGAACTGCTCGACCTGCCGATCGGGGTACCGCTCGGGGTCGGCGGTGTGCCCTTCGAGGAAGCCACCTTCCGCCTGCACCCCGGCGACCAGCTGGTCCTCTATACCGACGGTCTGGTCGAGACCCGTCACGACGCCATCGACGAGCGGCTGTCGCTCCTGCTGCACCTGCTCGACAGCCCGGACCGCTCGCTGGAGGAGACCTGCGACCGCCTCCTCGACGCCCTGCGCGATCCGGACGACCCCGACGACGTCGCCGTCCTCATGGCCCGGGTCCGGCGCCGGGCGCGGGGCCGGTAGGGCCGCGGGCATCGGATCAAGCCGGTCCGGCGGGCCGTGCGTCACTCGCCCGGTTCCGGGCCGGGGCCGGCCAGGCTCGCGATGTGGGCGCGGTAGGCGGCGACTTCGTCCTCGGTGAGCGCCAGGCGGCCGGGGCCCGCCTGGTCGGGCGGAAGTTCGGTGGACTGGACCGCGGCCCGGTAGAGGGGGCCCGGCAGGTTGAGCAACAGCTGTCCCTGCTCGGCGGTTTCGATCACCACCCACGAGTCCGCGTTGTCGTCGTGCACATCGGCGGCTCCGATGGTGCTGATGGCGGTCACGGTCAGGACCGGAGGTATCTCGCTCATGCCACCTCCCTATCAGCCGTTGCCCGACGCGGCGAATCGCCGCTGTGGGGTGGGCTCCCCACGAGGAGAACCCACCCCACTGTGCAACAGAAAACCGGCCGGTGCACGGCCACCGAATCCGCAGCGCCCGGCCCGGTCCCCGTCCTAGCGCAGAAGGTCGATCAGACCACCGCCGCCGGTGTGGACACCGCCGCTCGGACGGTGGTGATCGTGCCTGTGGTGCCTGTTCTTGTGGTGCTTCTTGCGGTGGTCCCGGTTGTGGTGTCCGTGCCTGCACCTGTCGTGGTCGCGGGCGGGGCTGCTCGACGCGATGTGGTCCGTGGTGTGGCCCTCGGCCGTGGAGGCGGCGGTCGCGGTGGGAGCGGCGACCGCGAACATCGCGGTGAGGACGGCTGAGGCGAACAGGGTGCGGGCAGTGCGCATGGACAGGTTCCTTTCGGCCGGCAGCGCGGGGCGACACCCTGTCGCACCGCTGCGGCGCAGTAGTGATATGACACGTGGTCAGCTGCCTTGTCACGGCGTATCACTCGTAAGAGGCGGAACCGGCCCGGTAATTGGGCTTTGTGGGTGGCGGGAGGGGCGTCCTTACGCGTCCGGGGTGAACGGCTCCGTGCCCGCGATCAGAAGGGCGACATCATCCGGGTCGTCGGGGCGCCGCAGCTCGCGGAGGAGCCGGTCGCAGGTTTCCTCCAGGGAGCGGTCGGGCGCGTCGAGCAGGCGGAGCAGGGTGTCCAGGCGTTCGTCGAGCGAGTGGTGGCGGGTCTCCACCAACCCGTCGGTGTAGAGGACCAGTTGATCACCGGGGTCGAGGCCGATGGTGGTGGTCTCGAACGGGACGCCGCCCACGCCGAGCGGTGTGCCGGTGGGCAGGTCGAGGAACTCGGGGTGCTTGCCGCGGCGTACGAGCGCGGGGGGCAGATGGCCGGCCGTGGCGAGGTGGAACTCGGCGCGGTGGGGATCGTAGGTGGCGTAGACACAGGTCGCGATGTAGTGCTCCAGCCCCGAGGTGATCTTGTCGAGGTGCTGGAGGACCTGGGCGGGATCGAGGTCCAGATCGGCGAACGCGCAGGTGGCGGTGCGCAGCCGGCCCATGGTCGCGGCGGCGTCGATACCGCTGCCCATGACATCGCCCACGACCAGCGCGGTCTTGTCACCGTCGAGCGGGAGGACGTCGTACCAGTCGCCGCCGATCTCGTACGTGGCCTGCGCGGGCCGGTACCGGGAGGCGAGGTGCAGCCCCGGGCGGTGCGGCGGATGGTCGGGGAGCAGGCTGCGCTGGAGGGTCTCGGCGGCGTTGCGCACGCTCTGGTGCGTGCGGGCGTTGTCGATGCACACGGCGGCGCGGGAGGCCAGCTCGGCGGCGAGGGCGAGATCGTCCTCGTCGAAGGGCGGAGAGTTCCGTGCGCGGATCAGCCCCAGGACGCCGAGGATGTGGCCGCGGGCGGTGAGCGGGGCCAGCAGATAGGAGTGCACGCCCGCGCGGGCCAGCAGGGTGGCGGCGTGGTCGTCGCGGGCGATGCGCGTCAGGTCGTGGTCGTCGGCGTGGGCGACCAGGATCGGGCGGCCGGTGCGTACGCACTGGGTGGCCAGGCGGTCGGTCTCGTAGGCGGCGATATGGCCGGGCGGATCGGCGGCCTGGACCGCCTCGGTGGGGTACGCCGCCTTCACCGCGAGGGCGCGGAAGAGCGCCCGGCCGTCGGCGGGGGCCGGGCGGTGCTCGTCCAGGACGGAGTCGAGCACATCGACCGTCACCACGTCGGCGAGTTCGGGCACGGTGACCTCGGCCAGCTCCCGGGCGGTCTGGCCCACCTCCAGCGTCGTGCCGATCCGGGCCGAGCCGTCGGCGATCAGGGCCAGCCGCCGCCGGGTCTCGGCGGCCTCCCGGGCGGCCTGATGCCGGTCGGTGACGTCCACCACCAGGTCGGCCACCCCCAGCACGCGCCCGTGCGGGTCCTCCAGCCGGTACAGCGAGATCGACCAGGCGTGTTCCTGGCCCGGGTCGGAGGGAGTCTGTCCGACGACCGTGGAATGGTCGACCATCGGCACCCCGGTTTTGAGGACCTGCCGCATCGCGGCCTCGGGCACCTCGAACTTCGCGGCGGTCATGATCTCCCGGTAGTGCCGCCCGAGGTGGTCCTTCGCCGGGATGCCGTGCATCCGCTCCAGCGCGGGATTGACGGCCACGTACCGCAGCTCGGTGTCGAGCATCGCCAGCCCGATGGGGGACTGGGAGATCAGCCGGGTGGACAGGGCGACATCCCGCTCCACCTCGCGGAGTGTCGAGGAGTCGGTGGCCAGGCCGAGGGCGTAGAAGTCGCCGTGGTCGTCCATCAGCCGCATGTTGCGCAGCTCCACCAGGCGTACGGAGCCGTCCTTGTGGCGTACGGGGAACGTGCCGCTCCAGCTCCGGCCGGTCTCCATGACCCCGGTGAACTTCCCGATGACCAGGTCCCAGTGCTCCTGGTGCACCAGCAGCGGCGCCGCGTACCGCCCCAGCGCTTCCTCGGCGGAGTAGCCGTACAGGTCCTCCGCCTGCGGGCTCCACAGCACGATCCGGCCATCGGCGTCCAGCAGGACCGCGGCCACCCCGAGGAGGTCCATCAGCCCGCTCGGCTGTGGCCGCCTTCGCTCCGGCTGACCGGCCTCGGCCGGACGCCCGTCGGCTGCGCTCACCCGGGCACTCCTTCCACCCGACGGACCCCCGCGCTCCGGTCCGTCGCCTGTCCGCCTCGCTGGCTGTGGCCTCCCCTTCGCTGGTGAGTGCTTCGGTTTCCATGGTCCACCAGGACCGGCCTACCGCACACTCCGTCCCGCAGGACCCCGGGTACCGCACGGCCGAAAGTAATCTGACAGCACTTACATAAGCACTGTTACGATCTCGCGCATGGCCGACGCCCCCACGCCCGATCCCACGCCCGATCCCACCGAGCAGAGCCTCTGGCGGCCGCTGCGGCTGCTGCAGGCCTCGATGGACGCGGACGTCGCCCGGATCTACACCGGGGAACGCATCGCCGGGCTCAAGCCGAGCTACGTACTGGAACTGCTCCGGCTGCACGCCCGCGGGCCGATGACCATCACCGAGCTGGCCGAGTCGGTCGGCCGGACCCACTCCGCGCTCAGCCAGAAGGTGGCCGCGATGCGGGCGGCCGGCTGGGTGGAGACCGTGGCGGGCCCCGACGCGCGCAGCAAGAAGGTGGCGCTCACGGACCGGGCCCGCGGCCTCGTCGGCCGGCTGGCCGCGGAGTGGCGCGCCACCGAGGCCGCTCTCGCCGAGATCGAGGCCGAGCTGCCCTACCCGCTGAGCCGGGTCGTCACCGACATCGAGCAGGCCCTCGCGCGCAAGAGCTTCCACGACCGCATCGCCGAGAGGCTGGCCGAGGACCCCGCATGGGAATGAAGCGGGCGCTGCTCGATGTGACCCCGCTGCGGCGGTCGGCCCCCTTCCGGCGGCTGTGGCTCGGCCAGGCGCTCTCCGGGACCGGCGGCCAGATGACCCTGGTCGCCGTGATGTTCCAGGTCTGGCAGACGACCCACAGCACCGTCTGGACCGGCGCCGTCGGCCTGGCCCGGGCCGTGCCGCTGATCGGGCTCGGCCTCTTCGCCGGGGCGCTCGTCGACCGCGTCGACCGGCGGACGTGCTACCTGGTCACGACCGCCGGCCAGGCCGGCTGTGTGTCCCTGCTCGCCCTCCAGGGCCTCTTCGGGCGCTTCCCCACCGTGGTGGTGCTGTCGCTGGTCGCGGTGCAGTCCTGCTGCGCGGCCGGCGGCGGTCCGGCATCCCGCACCTTCGTCCCGCGTCTGCTGCCCGAGGAACAGCTCGCCGCCGGGCTGGCGCTGAATCGGATCGCCTTCCAGGGCGCCATGCTGGCCGGCCCGGCTCTGGGCGGACTGATTCTCGCCGGGCCGGGCGTCGGCGGCTGCTATCTGATCGACGCGCTCACCTTCGCCGCCGCGTTCCACGGTGCGTACGGCCTGCCGCGGATGAGCCCCGGCGACGAACCCGCCCGGCCCGGTCTGCGTGGTGTGGCGGACGGCCTCGCCTTCCTGGTCCGCACCCCCGTCATCCGCGGTGCGCTGCTCGCGGACCTGGCGACCACTGTGCTGTCCATGCCGATCAGCCTGTTCCCGCAGGTCAACGCGGAACGCTTCGGCGACGACCCTCGTACGCTCGGGCTCTTCCTGACCGCCGTTGCGGCCGGCGGGGCCGCCGCGTCCCTCTTGGCCGGGAGCTTCACCCGCCTCTCCCGCCCCGGTCTCGTGATGCTCTGCGGCTCGGCCACCTGGGGCGCGGCCCTTGCGCTGTTCGGCCTGGCGGACGTCCCCTGGGCCGGGCTCGCGCTCCTGGCCCTGGCGGGCGCCGCCGACACCGTTTCCGTCGTCTCCCGGAGCACCCTCGTGCAGCTGCACACCCCCGACGCACTGCTCGGCCGGGTGAGCGCCGCGGAACTCATCGTCGGACAGGCCGGCCCGGACCTCGGCAATCTGCGCGGCGGCCTGGTCGCGGACGCCACGTCGGGCACTGCTGCCCTGGTCAGCGGCGGAATGCTGTGCATCGGCGCGGTGGCGCTGGTCGGCACGGCCACGCCTGGCCTGCGCCGGTCCTCTGTGCCGTCACTGCGCGGGGCGGCATCCGAGCGTACGGGCGGCGACGCGTCCGTAACGAGCGGATCCAGCCCGTGAGGCGTATATGTGAAGCCATCGGGATGACGCACATGGTGCGGTGCGGCACACCGCGCGGTGGCCTCCGTTCCTTCCGCGTCGCGCGTGCGGCCCGGCAGCAGGAGATGCACTGTGAATGGCCTGCAACCCACGCTGGCGAAGGTGCCCTGGATACTCGCGGCACTGGCCCTGCTGGCCGGCGTGTTGCTGAACCTCTTCGCGCCCGAGCCGTACATGGGACTCCCGCTGCTGGCCGCCGCACCGCTCGTCGCCGGCGCCACGCTCACCTTCCGTTCCGCGCTCGCCGTCGTGTGTGTCACCTGCGTGGTCTCGGTGGCCCTGGACATCGAACGGCAGCGCCCGGCGACGCCGCTGCTCGTCGACCTGGCCGTGGTCGGCCTGATCGGCGTGCTGGCGCTCGGGGTGAACCGGCTCATCGTGCGGCAGGGCCGCGATCTGGCCCTGGCCAGAGACGTCGCCGAGGCGGTCCAGCGGGCGGTGCTCCCGGACCCGCCCCGGGAGGCCGGGCCGCTCACCGTGGCGGCCGGGTACACCGCGGCGCAGGCCGAGGCGCGGATCGGCGGTGACTTCTACGCCGTGCAGGAGACACCGTTCGGGGTGCGGATGATCATTGGGGATGTCCGGGGCAAGGGCATCAAGGCCGTCGCCGCGGTGTCGGTCGCGCTCGGCGCGTTCCGCCAGGAGGCCGAGTACGTGCCCACCCTGGACGCCCTGGGGCAGCGGCTGGACGAGGCGCTGGCCAGGGCGGCGGCCCGCAGCGGTCCGGTGATCTCCAGTGAGGGCTTCACCACCGCCGTACTGGCCGAGGTCTCCGCCGACGGCGAGCGGCTGAGCCTGGTGAACCGCGGCCATCCGCCCCCGTACCTGGTGCACGACGAGCGGCCCGTACGCCTCGACCCGACCGTCCCCCAGCTGCCCCTCGGGGTGGGGCTGGGCGATATCGCGCCCACGGGCCCCGCGCCGGTCGATGTGGTGCACCTGCCCCGGGGAGCCTCGCTGCTGCTGGTCACGGACGGGGTCACCGAGGCACGGGACCGGCAGGGCACGTTTTACGACCCGGTGTCCTCGGCGCGCCTGGGCCGGCAGTTCACGGACCCGGAGGCCTTGGTGGACGCCCTGACCAAGGACGTCGGCCGCTGGACCGAGGGCGACCACACGGACGACATGGCCATCCTGGCCGTCACCCTGCGCGGCTCCTCGCATGCGACCTGATCAGGACACGCGCCCCCGCCAACTCCCGTGCAGCAGCGCCTCCTCGCTTCACATCCTCCGGTGCGCCGCACGGGAACCCTGCGGGCCCCGGACCGTGCCCCCGCCGCTGTTGGGCGATTCGCCGGGAGGCCGTGGGTACGGGCGAGCGGCTCCGGGCGGGGTGGCGTGGGGGAGGGGGCTGTGATGCCGGTTGGGGCGTCAGATGGCGGGAATGTCGTCGAAGGTGACCTCGGCGGTGCCGGGCCGTGCGCCGGGATCATGGTACGTGGCCGTACCCGCGCCGGGTGCTCACAGCACCGCGACCGGAGCGACCGGAGTGACCGGCGAACCGGTGGCACGGGGATGTTCCGGCACCGGGGAAGTTCCGGAGCGCTACCGGGAGCAGGAACGCGTAACGGCCCGTCTCGGCGCTCACGCCGGCACGGGTCCGGGGGAGCCGGGGGGACGGTCACGCCCGGGCGATCGCCTGCGGGAAGTCGAAGACCTGGTCCGGATCGTAGGCGTACGCGACACGGCGCAGGCGATCCAGATTCGGGCCGTAGTAGGCCTTGCCCCAGTCGGGGAGGGCCGGATCGATGTAGTTCACGTAGCCGTCCTTGATGCCCAGGTCCCCGAGCCCCGCCACGACCTGGCCGACGCTGCGCGTCACCGCGGTCTCGGTGGCCGCCGTCGCGTTCGCATAGATCTGCGCGGTGGCGAAGGCCTTGCGGTGCGGGAACGCGGTGTCCTGGACGCCCACATCGGCCACCGCGCCACCGAGCGCGTCGAGGATGAGCGCCATCCCCGGCCGGCCGGTGAGCAGGGCGACGACGGCGGAGGGCTGGGCGGTGGGCGTGGCGAGGACGCGTGACGAGGCGACGAACGACTGTCGGCTGGGGCTGCCGGAGAAGAAGCGCATGGCCTTGAAGTAGTCGCGGTCCTCGACCCGGCGCTGGGCGGGGGTCACCCCGGTGCGCGAGACCAGGCTGTTCAGCAGGGGGTTGCAGGCGCTGCTGGGTCCCACGAAGCAGCCCGCCACCCTGCAGTTCGGCGTGGCCCCGCCCGTCACATTGAGGTTGGCCCACAACGTGCGGGGCGCGGCCGTGATCCACGGCTGCCATCCGGTCAGCACCTTCGCGACGTTCGCGGCCGACGCCGGGAAGTGGAGCACGAAGACCGTCAGGGCCGGCGCCGGGTCGGTCGCGAAGGTGAACTGTGTGACGACCCCGAAGTTGCCGCCGCCACCACCGCGCAGCGCCCAGAACAGATCCGGTTCCCGGGTGGCCGAGGCGGTCAGCGTCCGCCCGTCCGCGGTGACGACCTCGGCGGACACCAGGTGGTCACAGGTGAGCCCGAACTTGCGCTGCAGCACACCGATTCCGCCACCCAGGGCCACCCCGGAGATGCCGACGGTGAAACAGGAGCCGCCGGGCAGACAGCGTTTGGCCTGGCCGAGTGCGGTGTAGATGCCCTCCAGCGTGGTGCCGGCGCCGATCACGGCCGTGCCGTCCGGCTGGACCCGGACGGTCGACAGACGGCGGAGGTCGATGGTGAGACCGCCGGGCGGCGCCGGGTAACCGACATACGAATGCCCCCCGCTGCGGGCCGCCAGCGGCACCCGGTGCGCGGCCGCCAATACCGCCTCGCGGACATCGGCGGCGGAATCGCACTGTGCCACCGCCGCGGGCACCCGGTCGTCATTGAGCGGGTTGAAAAGCTTCCGGGCATCCTCGAACCCGGCGTCCCCCGGCCGCAGCAGCGGTCCGTGCATCCGCCGGCGAAGGCCGTCCCAGTCCACGTTGTTGCGGACGACGGCCGTGGATCCGCCGGTCCGGGGGCTTCCCCGAGCCCCGGTGCCGGCCCCGGACGCGTGGAACCGTGGGTCCCGCGCCATGGTCACCATCTCCCTCTGGAGAGGCCAGGAAAGCGGGCAAGTGTCCGTTTTGCCCCGGACACTGTCACGCTAACACGGGGTGATCGCCCCCTCCAGTTGACGGCCGTACGCCTCGGAGCCGCCGGTCAGGGCCGGTTGGAGCGGCGGCCCGGCGCAACGCACCGGAGGCCCGAGTCAGAGCCGACGGCCGAAGAGCTCCAGCAGGGTGCGCCAATGACGTTCATCCGCTTCGGAGTTGTACGCGGCGGTGTCGCGCTGGGTGTAGCCGTGCCGCGCGCCCTCGTACAGCTCGCTGCGGTAGCGCACGCCTTCGCCGTCCAGGGTCCGTTCCAGGGTCGCGATCTGCTCGGCCGGCATCGAATGATCGTGATCGGCGTGGCCGAAGTACAGCTCCGCCGTGCTGTTGCCGAGGAGCCGGTGTGGGCTGTCCGCGGCCTCGGTGACCAGACGGCCGGCGTGGAAGGCGGCCGCGGCGCCGATGCGGTCGGGGCGGGCCGCGGCCGTACGGACGGCGAGCACGCCGCCCATGCAGTAACCGGTGGTGCCCATCGGGCCGTCGGCGACCAGCGGCGAGGCGGCCAGCCAGGCGACATACGCACCGGCGTCCCGCAGCGCCGCATCAGGGGTGAGCGCCCGCAGGGCCGGGCCCAGCCGCTCGAAGATCTCCGGCCGCCGGGCGGGGTCGATGAATTCGGGCAGCTCCACCACGGGAGCCCGCCCCGCGCGGTACAGGACGTTGGGCACCAGCACCGTGTAGCCGTGCCCCGCCAGCCGCCGGGCCATCTCCTCCAGCGAGGGGCGCAGCCCGAACGCGTCCATGTACAGCAGCACTCCGGGGTGCGGTATGCCGTCGTCGGGATGCGCGAGAAAGGCGTCGGCGACGCCGTCCGGAGTGGCGATGTCCAGATGGGTGCCGGGCACGCTCGTCATGGCTGCTCCTTTCCTCCGGCACGGGTACCTGGACGCCCGGGCGCCTGGGCTCCGGACGAACGCGCGAGGGCGGCCGCCCGACCGGCCCCGCCAATCTGTGGGGAGCCCACCACGGATGCCCCGCAAGACTGTGCACGCACGCACAAGTCCCTTACGTCGCACCTGTGTTGGAATCCTGGCATGGTCACTCCCTTTGCCGGACCACCCGTGTCACCCTCCTCGAACGAGCCCTCCGGCCGGCTGCGTGCCGAGGTGGAGCGGTTATGTGACGAAGCGCTGCGACAGAAGGAGCTCGCTCACCGCAGGGCCGACTTCTGGGCCAAGGCCGATATCGCGCTGGGTTTCCCGGCGGCGCTGCTCGCCGCCGTTTCCGGCGCCGCGGGGCTGGCCTCGGTGGACGCCCGCATTCCCGCGGCGCTGGCGGCGCTGACCGCGGCCGGGTGCGCGGCGGGGGCGGGATTCCTCCGGGGCGACAGCCGGCGGGTGGCCAACAAGCGGGCCCGGCAGGCCTGGGCCTCCGTCGAGGCCAAGGCCCGGATGAAGCTGGCGAAGGACCGGCTGGACCCCCACGACCTCGGTGAGGTCTTGGACAGCCGCCAGGTCGCGCTGGCGGCATACGAAGGGGAGGAATCCCCGCCCGGCGGGTCATCGCCGGCCCTTGGCTGACGCCTAGGGCCGGCCCCAGGTCAGTTGTGGCCGAACTTCCGCTGCGCCTTGTGCGCCACATGCTTCGACATCGACTGCTCCTCCGGCTGCTGCGGGGCCGATGCCTTCGTCTTCTTCGCCTCGGTGGCGGCGCCGCGTTCATGGCCGCCGGTGCGGGCGCCGCGGTTCTGCCGGCTCTGCTTCTTGCCCACGATCGTGCCTCCTGGCGGATCTCGAACGAGGAACACGAGAAACCGGTACCAGGCTGGCACGCGTATCCGCGGAGTGCATGTCGACGCAGCTCGGGCCAGGACTGACGGCATGCCAGAAGTGCTGTCACCGCGCGCGGAAGGCGAGATGACCCCGCGCGTCCGGGACAGCAGAAGACGGCAGAAAGACGGCAGAGGGGCGGCAGCGGGAGGGTGGAACGACGGCGGGAAGACGGCAGGAAAAACCGCCGCAGTGACCGCCCAAGTCGGCGTCCGACTCCGGATGCGGGCCCACGGCATGCCACCGACAATGGAAGGGGCGGGGCCTTCCTGAGCGGCGCGCGAGGCGGCCGCAACCCCGTCCTTCACGCCCCACGAACACGGGGCCTTCGCTCGGGGCACTGCGGACCCGGTCCGGGGGCGCGCTCTTCTCCGGAGGCGCCGAGATGGCCGTGCTGTACTTCGACATCGGTGAAACCCTCGCGGACGCGAGCATCGGGGCCGACGGCTCCTTGGCGCTCCGCCCGCGGCCGCGCGTGTTCGAGGTGCTCGACGCGCTGGCCGGCATGCGGACAGGCATCATTTCGAACCCGGGAGCGGGGGACGCGGCGCGCGCCCGCGCGGTGTCGGCCCTGCACGCGGCCTTCGCGGGCCGCTTCACGGACGACGCCCTCCTCCACTGGGGCGCCAAGACGTCGCGCGCAATCTTCGACGACGCGGTGACCGGCGCCGGTGTCGCGGCCGATGACTGCGTCTTCGTGGGCGAAGCGCCCGAGGAGCGGGCATTCGCCCGCGAAGCAGGTATGCGGGCCGCACCGCACCCGGTTTTCGCGCTCGCCGCCGTCGAGGGCCGCCCGGTGTTCTGGGCGCGCATCGAGCTGCCGGACGGCCGTGAGCCGGCCGACCTGGCGGCGATCGCCGAGGGCACCGAGGTCGTTCCGGCCCATGTGGCCTCCGCCCGGCTCGTCCTCGTCATGGCGACCGCGCGGGGCGTGGCCGCACTCGAACAGGGCGGGTTCCCGGTCGATCTCCGTGGCCAGGTCGCGGAAACCACGGCCTTTCTGCTGCGCGACGACCGTCCGGTGTCGCTCCCGGAGGCGTTCACCGGTGCCTCGGCGACCGCCAGGGCAGCGGCGGAGGACACTCTGCGCGCCGCGGCGGCATTCGCCTTCATCGCGAGCGCCCTCGACGAAGCGAAACCGTCGGTCGTCCCGCTCGGCCCGGCTCCGGGCGGCGTCTACGTCGCGGCCGCCGCCGACACCCGCGTCGAGGATCTGCACCCCGCGGACGCCAAACCCGGGCACACCGAGCGCCTGCTTCCCGACCCGGCTCTGCTGTCCCGGCCGGGAGAGGTCCAAGTCGAAGGATTCGCCGCCGAGTTCGCGGACGGGGAGCCCTCCCAGGAGACCCTCGCCGCGGTGCGGGCGGCCATCACCCCGGCAGCTCTGCGCGGCCTCGTCGCCCGCATCTCCGGCGTCGCCCCGCTCGTCGAGGGCGAACCCCGGAAGGTACGCAGCCGCGACGCGTCGAGCCCCGACAACGCCCTCGTGGTCCAGGCGCTCGCCCGCCGGCTCCATGACCTCGGGCTGACCGTCAGACGCCAGGAGTTCTCGTGGCGTGGACACAGGCTCTCCAACGTCGAGGCGGAGTTCCCCGTCCCGGCGGCGGACTCCGCCGTGCTCATCACCGCCCATCTCGATTCCACCGCGGCCAGGGGCGAGTTCTTCGACACCGCCGGCCGCACGCGTCCCTATGACCCCGCCCTCGACCCGGCACCCGGCGCCGACGACGACGGGAGCGGTACGGCGGCGGTCCTGGCCGCGGCCGAGTGCCTGAGCGCGATGGTCGCCGACGGCCGGGCACCGGCACGCACTCTGCGCTTCGTCCTCTTCAACGCCGAGGAGCAGGGCCTCGTCGGCAGCAAGGCGTACGCGCGCGCGGCGGCAGCGGCCGGAGACCGGATCGCCGGAGTGCTCCAGATGGACATGATCGCGGGCTTCCAGGGCGGCACCCGCACGATGGAGATCCACACCGGTTCGTCGGTTCCCGGCCCGGTCGTGGGCGCCTCCGACGCACTCGGCGGGCTCGTCGTCCGGGCCGCCCCCGCGGTCGCCGCCGACTTCGCGCTCCAGAAACTCGCGGGCTCCGGCGACCCGGCCGCCGGGCGGAGCGACCACGCCAGCTTCCATGAACGCGGCTGGGCGGCCGCCGCCATCTGCGAGAACTTCTTCGACGACACCGCGCCCGCGACCGGCACCCGGCAGTACCACAAGCCGGGCGACACCCTCCTCGACGAGGACCACGACACGGACTACGCCGCCGCGATCGCCCGTACGGTCGCGACGGCGGCACTCACGCTCGCGGGCCTCTGAAACCCCACCCCTCACAAGCCGCTGAGCCTCACAAGGAGCAGGCCATGAGCGTAATGATCGACAGGCGCAACAAGAACTACGACCGCTTGGCCAGTGTCGCCGAAGCCGATGCCTTCCTCGACGAGACCGAGCGGGTGGCGGCAGCGGTCGACCACACCCTCGTGGCGGACCGCAGCAAGGTGAACCGCTTCACCGGCCATCTGGCGGAGCTACGGGTGGCCGGCGCCCCCGGCTTCACGGACATGAACGAGTCGGTGCCGATGCCCGACGCCGGCTATATCGCACGGGCCAAGCAGTACGTCACCTCGGTCGCCGGGGCGATCGGCTTCGCGGCCGGCGAGCCGGTGGAATTCGAGGCCGATCCGAATGTGACGACGACGAGCGAGGGCATGCGCGTCGTGAGCCTGCAGCAGGTGCTCAACGGCATCGAGGTGTGGGGGATGGCGCCCAAGGTGTGGCTATTCGAGGACGGTACGGTCGACCGGGTCGTGGGCGACACGGTCAGCGCACCGGCCGACCTGCCGACCAGACCGACGGTCCCGGCCGAGGCCGCGCTGCGGGTGGCGGCCGCGAAGGCCGCCGAGCCGCTCACGCTCCGCGGAGTCTTCGGCGACGACGAACTCCCGCGGCTCGACATCTCGGGCGGCTTTACGAGGCTGTCGCACCAGGCGCGGAACGACCAGCCGATGACCTTCGGCAAGGGACCGTTCGAGGAAGCCATCCCGGCCCGGCTGGTGTATCTGTACATGGGCGACGACGCCCGTCTCACCTGGATGTTCACCATCTCCCGGGAGAAACTGGCGGCGCAGTACCAGGCCTTCGTGGAGGCCGACGCGCGGACCGGGAACCCGGACGAGCCCGAGATCCTCTACTTCTACGACACGGTCCGGCACGCGGTCGCCGGACGGGTCTTCCAGCGCAACCCGGCCGAGAGCACCTTTGACACCGTCCCGTTCCCGCTGCCGGTGAACGGCTACCCGACCGTGGTCCCCACCGGGCTGCCCACCGGCTTCCCGCTGCCCTGGGTGGAGACGCACGCCGGCAAGGTGTCCACCGTGGGCAACAACGTCCGTGCGCTGAACGGAACGACCCAACGCCCGGTCGAGGTCCCGGTCGATGCCGCGGGCAACGGCGTCTTCGACCCCGCGAAGAACAGCCCCGAGCAATTCGTCACCAACATCTTCTACTTCTGCAATTTCGCCCATGACCTCTTCATGATGCTCGGCTTCACGGAGGACCAGGGCAACTTCCAGACCACCAATGTGACGGGCCTGGGAAAGGGCGCGGACCCCGTACGGGCCTTTGCGCACCCGGGAGCGGTTTTCGGGACGGCCAACATGGCCACCCGGGCTGACGGTCTGGAAGCCGAGATGAACATGGGGCTGGTCACCAGCACCGGCCGCCATACCGCCGACGACCTGGATGTCGTCCTCCACGAGTTCTGCCACGGGGTGTCGAACCGCCTCGTCGGCGGCCTGTTCGACGCGAACGGCCTGGAGGAGGACCAGTCGGTCGCCATGGGCGAGGGCTGGGGCGACCACTTCGCCCTCACCACCCGGAACTTCTCCACCCCCGAGGAACGCGATGTCCTCGGCAACTGGGTGGTCAACCGGTCCAAGGGCATCCGGCAACGGCCCTATGACGCGGACTACCCCGGCTCCTTCGGAGACATCGGCAAGGGACCGGGCGAGGTCGCGGGCGCCGGCAACGAGGACCTGAGCTACCAGGAGGTCCACGACGTCGGCGAGATCTGGTGCGCCGCACTCATGGAACTGACCCGCAAGGTCACCACCGCCCTCCACAACAAGGAGCGGGGCTACCAGGTCACCTGGCAGGCCGTCGTCGACGGCATGAAACTCACCCCGAAGAACCCCTCGTTCCTCACCGCCCGCGACGCCATCCTGCGGGCCTTCAAGGCGATGCAGGGCGGCTTGCTGACCGCCACCGAGTACAAGACGGTCCGAAAGGCCGCCTGGGAAGCCTTCGCCCGCTACGAAATGGGCTTCGACGCCTTCTGCCCGAACGCCACCTTCACCGGCTGCCGCGGAGGCACCGCGCTGCCGCCGGCGGGGCATGAGGATTAGGGCGAGCCAACAGGTGTGCGCCGTCGGAGGAGGAGGGATGCGCAGCCTCCTCTGACGCCGCTCTCCCCACGGCCGCCGTCCCATCGGGCGGCGGCCGTGGGGCCTGTTCAGCAGGCCGCGAGCCGGACGATCTCGCGAGGGCGGATTTCCCGTTCGTCGTAGGCGAGGTCCAGTCCCGCCGTCTGGACGGCGGCGAACGAGGCGGCGGAGGCCTCCTCGGACTCCCATTGCACAACGGAAATCACCGCGTCCGCGGACACCCAGCAGTCGGCCGACAGACAGCCCGGTGTCCGCAGAAAGGCCTCGCGGACCTGATGGACGCGGGAGATGAACTCCTCGCGGTGAGCGGCGTGCGGATAGTGGCTCGCTACCATTCCAACCTTCATGATGCTCTCCTCGGTGTTCCTCAACGTGGTGTTCCTCAACGGTGGGTGGTGTGGTGGTGGGGGCAGTGGGCCGGCGATTCGGAGGTCCCGCCACTGGGCCATCAGTTCAGCGACCGTGCGGCCCGCGGACCGTGGTCCGGTGACTGCCGTCGGCTGTCCCACTCGGCCATCAGGCCGAACAGGGTGAATCTGTCCAGCTCGGGCCGGTCGGGGCGGATCTCGCGGTAGCGCCGGTAGATGTTGACCACGACTCGCTCGGCGTCCAGCCAGCCGGCGTACTCGGCCAGATCGACGCCGAACGCCGCCTCCTGGAAGTCGAGGCCCTCGGCGTGGGCGGCGTCGGCCTGCTCGACGACATGGCGGAAGTAGTCGCGGACGGCGCGGATTCCGGCGGCGTCCGTCACCGGGCCGTGGCCGGGCAAATACGGGGTGAGCATCGGCCCGAGGTCCATGACCTGCAGGGCAGCGGTGAGTTCGGGCGCCAGCTCGGGGCGCATCTCGTGCGCCGTCCCCTCGGCGGCGATGATGCTCGCCGAGCCGGGAAGCAGCTGCCCGCCGTGGGTGTGGTCGCCGTTGGCGTGGGTGAGCACCGAGGTGACGAAGCGCAAAGCAACCTCCCGTGGGGCTCTCTGTGTTGGTCAGCATAGAATATTGTTGCCAGCATAGAGGGGGTGGCGTGACAACGCGACGAGAACAGACCAGTCACGAGAGCAGCGAGCTGATCCTCCGGGCGGCGGCGGAGTTGTTCGCGGCGAAGGGGTACCGGCAGACCACGTTCGCCGACGTGGCCGAGCGCTCCGGCATCAGCCGGGGATCGATCCCCTGGCACTTCGGCAGCAAGGAGGGCCTCCTGCTGGCCGTCCTCGAACGCTCCATGGGTCTGATCCGCGACGAACTCGCGGATGAGTCAGCGGAGTTGATGGAGCCGGCGGAAGTGGCGGCGGGGTTGGACAACCTGATGCAGGGCGCCGACGCCCTGTTCGCGCAGCCCACCACCAAGCTCTTCGTCACGCTGCTGGTGGAGGCGCTGGAACCGGGCTCACCGATCCACGGCCGCTACGTCGAGATCCACCACACCCTGCGCGACCACTGCCGGCGCCGGCTGGAGCGGCTGCCGCTGCCACCCGGCCTGTCCGCTGAAACGTTGGCCGCCACGATCATCGGCGCCGGCATCGGCATCCACCAGCAGTGGCTACTGGCCCCCGACCGTGTCGACCCGCAGCAGGCACTGGCCGCGCTGCGCACACTGGTGGCGGGGGCGGTGCTGCCGGGCGGGGGGTGAGCAACGGGGTGGTGTGGGCGGGTGTTTGGGTGTTCACCAAAACTACACGTCGGTGTACAACCATTCACATCCGCTCGAGGTCTGGTCTGCGGAGTCAGCGGACTCCAGACCGATTCGGGTCCCGTCGGCCGTGTCCCACGCCGCGGGTCCCCTTGCCTTTCGAGGAATACATGCGTACTCGAGCCACTGTTGCCGCACTTTCCGGCGCCCTGGCCCTCTCCGCCCTCACCGTCCCTGCGGCCCAGGCCGTGGATGCCCCGGGTGCCCGTGCCGCCAGGGCGCAGCTCTCGTCGTTCGCCCCGGAGGCGTCCACCAAGGTCGTGGCGGACGACGGACGGGGTGACACCAAGATCTCGAACGTCACTGTCAACGGCGGCAAGGACATCGTCGTCGGCACCAGCCTGAAGAAGACGTACACCGTCTCGGTGACCGCCACCGACCCGGCCGGCATCTACGACGGCTATGCGTTCCTGTGGCACGGCACCGACCTGAAGAACGGTGTCGACGGAGCCATGACGCCGAACGTCGACCACGGCACCTGCAAGTCGGTCAACTCCACGACCGCCACCTGCTCGGTCACCCTCGTTGCCGACCCGAAGTCCACCGTCTACGGAAACATCCTCGCCGGCCGCTGGCATGTGTTCGCGTCCGCCGTGGGCAAGGACGGCGACTACATCACCAAGGACACCTACAAGTCCTCCTGGGTGAAGCGGGCCTCGCGGCTGACCACCAACGCCGCGCCGGAGCCCGTGGCCAAGGGCAGGACCGTCACGGTCACCGGCGCCCTGACCCGTGCCAACTGGGACACCGACTCCTACGCGGGCTACACCCAGCAGTCGGTGCGGCTGCAGTTCCGGAAGAAGGGCGCCGGCAGCTACAGCACCGTCAAGACCGTGAGGTCGGACAGCCGCGGCAACCTGAGGACCACCGTGAAGGCCTCCTCCGACGGCTCCTGGCGCTACGTCTTCGCCGGTACGTCGACGGCCTCGTCGGTGACCTCCACGAGCGACTTCCTCGACGTGAAGTAAGGCGTCCGGCGCACTGCTGCAAAGGGGCCTGCCGACACGGTGCCGGCAGGCCCCCGAGCCCGGGGTCAGCAGTTGGTGCGGAGCACCTCGCCGCCGTTCGGCCACAGACCGGTGGTCTGGAAGCAGTGGCTCGAGTCGGGAGTGAGGTCGTACAGGTACTCCTTGGCGCCGCCATTGCCCATGGCGAAGGTCACGGTGGCGGTGGCCCCCGTTGCCTCTTCGGGGAAGTACGCCTTCCAGGTCTGTCCGACCGGCTTGGACGTGTGGCAGTAGTTCTTGGCCTCGATGCCGTCCGGCCCCTGCCACTGGTAGCAGGTGTCGACCAGGAAGCCCGAATTGTTGCTGAACTGGATGTAGTTGCCGGAGGCCGCGGAAGCGGTCGGCGCCGCGGCGACCGTGCCCATCAGGGCCATACCCACCATGGCGGCGAGAGACATCGACTTCTTGACAGCGCGCACGCTGAAATTCCTTTCCTCATCCCTCCCTCACAGAGAGGGAGGTCAGCAGTTCTTCTCGGTGATGGTGGGGCCCCAGGTGTAACCGTTCAGCTCGTAGCAGTGATTTGCCTTGAGGTCGGTGATCTGGGGGGCTTCGAGGTCGCCAATTGCCTGTCCGTGGACGAGCACGGTGACCTCTACGCCGGTGGCATCGGCGGGAATGTCCACGCCCCAGTCCGTGCCGATGGCCTTGTTGTCATCGCAGCTGTCGGGAGTCGCCGATCCCTGCCACTTGTAGCAGGTCTTGGCAAGGAACCAGCCCTTGTTGGAGAACCCTATGTGCCCGTTGGCCTGCGCCGTGTCCTGGGCTGCGGCGGGCGTCGCCGTTACGGCTGCACCGCCGAGCGCCAGCAGCAGAGTCGCGGTGCCGGACGCCAGGGATCGCTTGGAAATACGCACGGGATAACCTTTCTGATGGTGCGGAAGCTCAGCGGCCGTTCAACAGCTGGGAATCGCACGGGACAATGTCCTGGCCCACGCGCTTGCCGCCGGGCATGGGAGTCTCCGTACGGAGTCCGGTGATCTTGGCGCCACCGAACTTCCCGCCTTGGATCGACACGTCGGTGACCTTGCGGTCCATGTCGTACCCCATCTTGAGCATTCCCTTTTGGCCATGCTTCACGGTGATTCCCACCGCGCCCGAGCTGGTTTCGGTGTGGGACTGGGTGAAGCCCGCACTTGCCCCGATTCCCAGCCGGTCCTTGACCAGGGTGACATCGACACTCGCGCCGACGTTCCACCCCCAGGAAAAGGTGTGCAGTGCGGTGATGGTCTGGGTGATGTCGTTTCCGGCGGCGCCGCAGTTCTGGATCGGTCCGGTGCCCAGATCGGTGTTCTCCGCGTCATACCACTTGGTGACCTGGCCGGCGTCCTCGGTCGTCGTGGAGGCACACGACACGCCCAGGCTGCCGCACTGGTTGAGCGCTTCCAGGACGTCGGACTGGCGGGTGAGCGTGGTGCCGTTGTCGTATGTGACGGACGCGCTGCCCTCGTTCAGCCAGTTGTCGGTGTGGCCGTTGATGTCTTGCGGGGCCGCGGACGCCGTCGGAATGGCGACGGCGAGCGCCATCACCGAACCGGCGGCGACAATTGCTGCTCGGTAACGGAAGGACATGGGACTATCTCGCTTTCTCCGCAACGGGAGCTGATTGCTCAGGAGTTGTGTGCAGAATCCGAAGCCGTCGGGTTCAGCACCCGGTTTCCAGGAGCTTCGCGTTGAAGGCCGTCCCGCTCACCTCGACACAGCGGTCCTTGTCGGTGTTCAAGGCGATGCTGTCCGCCGGGGATTCCCAGGGGAACGTCTTCAGGTCGATCACGACCTGCGTGGTGTTCGGCGGGATTCCCACGTTGAGCTGGTCGCCCATCGGGCGGGAGATGTTGCAGTAGTTCTTGTCCTCGGCACCTATGAACGTGTAGCAGGTGGTCGCGGCGATGGCGGCGTTCTGCTTGATCTGTACATGAGTACCCGACGCCGCGGATGCAGTGCTGGCGAACACTCCCATCGGCAGACACGCACCGGCCAGTGTGGCCAGGCCGAGCAGGGCTATGCTGCGCTTCTTCATACGAAGCGGTCCTTTCTGGGAACTTACAGCGAAGGAGAACTGTCCATCTGCCCAACCGCTTCCGGGACGCCCTCATTCTTGGCGGCTCGGTGACGGTGTGACAGGTCCCATTGTTTGCGGCAGGTCTCCTGGCCGAGAACCCCCGTTTTGGCTATGGAGAGCGATAGCCAAAGTCAGGATGCGTCGCCCCGGCATCCTGAATCATCGTCATCGGAGTGACGTGGACACGTAATAGGAGGGCGCCGGATCAGGGATTCGGTAATTCCTCGAGGCTGAAGAGGAGCTCGGTGAACGCCTCTTCCACGGAAGAGAATGGCCGACCGGCACAGTGGGCCATCACGATGCGGTGAGAGGGGAGCGGTGGAACGAGGTCGACCAGCGCGAGTCGCCCGTCCTGCACCTCCTGGGCCACGCAGTGCCAGGACAGGAGAGCCGCTCCCAGCCCATTGGACACCGCGAGCTTGAGCGCTTCGTTTCCCCACACCTCCGCCTGGTCCGCCGGCTGGACAGTCCAGCGGGCCAGGGCGGCGTCCTGGAGGTGGCGGGTCACGGAGCCGCTCTCCCGTAACAGCAGGCGCTCCGCCGCCACGTCGTTCACCGTGGCGCGACGGCCGGCCAACGGATGTCCGCTGCGCACGGCGAGGACGAGCCGTTCGGACAGCACGGGCTCAACGACGAGCCCCGGCACATTCGGCTCGGTATCACACAGTGCCAAGCCGACCGCACCATCGAGGAGTTGCTGCGTCACCTGCTCCGTGCTGCCGGAGCGGATGTCCCACCGGAGGGCGGGAATGCGACGGGAAAGACGGGCGAGAACGGCCGGGAGCAGAGAGGAGGCCGCATCGTCGGTGGTGGCCACCACCAGCCGCGGCGTGGTGGACGCCGGCGTCAACTGCACGGCGGCCAACGCTTCCTCGGCGAGAGGCAGGAGTTGTCGGGCGTACGACAGGAAAACCTCACCCTGGGCGGTGAGCCGGACACGCGCACCGGACCGGTCGACGAGCGTGGCCTGCAGCGAGGATTCCAGGCGTCGCACCTGGTTGGAGACCGACGGCTGACTCATATACAACTTCCGCGCGGCGGCGGAGAATCCCCCGCACTCCACCACCGCGAGGAAGATCTGCACACGTCGAAGGCAGAGCGCATTCATGTCTCGGCCTTCCTTCGGCCCGCAAGGAGGGGCGCCCGGAGTGCACAGGAGAGTAGACATCGGCCACGGATGGATGCCTGCGTGGTCATGCGGTCATGCTTGGATCCCTATGTCATGGTCTATCCCCCGGAACATGATGAGAACGTAACGGAGCGCCGAAAAGCCCTGCTCCCGCACCACTTGGCCGATGCGATCACCCGCGCGTTCCACGGATGCAGCACGACCTTTGTGTAGCCCTCGATGCGCTTGTCGAACTTGTCGTAGGCCGAGGGAGCTCGATCCAGGGGCAGATCATGCGAGACGACGAAGCCCGGCTTGGCCCGGCCCTCGATGATCATGTCGCGCAGGAACCGGTTATCACGCTTCACATTGCACTGCCCCGTACCCATCCGCAGGCCCTTTTCGAAGAGCTTGCCGATCGAGACGAGCAGCATGCCGTGCTTCGACTGCTCATCCGGCCCGCCCGGGTCCGCCGGAACGCACAGTCCCGGTACGCCGGGCGCACCCGTGGCCCGGACCGTGTCGACCAGTGAGTTCAGCACGGTCGCCGGTTCCTCGTGTGCCGCGTCGTGCGCCATCGCCTGGTAGCCGACGGCGTCCACGCCCTGGTCCGTGCCGACGCCCTCCGTCTGGTCCTTGATCTGCTGCAAGAGGAGGGCGGCACATGGCAGCACAGCGACTCGGGACCTTGCTCGTCCCCGTGCCCGGCCTGTCCGGCACCACGTATCCGCCCGGCACCACGGTGACTGTCCGTGGCCGCGGTGCGACCGTCGAGGCCTTCGTGAACGGCGACTGGCTCCCCCTGTCGTGGTGGGAGTTCTCCGACGGCCTCCGTGAGGACATCGCCGACCGCTGACCTGGTGCGCCTCCCGGGGCCGGGCGCTCACGGAACGGCGAGCCGCCGTCACAACCGCGTGATGATCAAGGCGATGTCATCGCGGGCGCCACCGGTGAGCCCGAGGTGGGCGAGCAGGGCATCGGCCAGGCGTTCCGGGCTCAGCGCCCGGAAGCTGCTGAGGGCCTCGGTCAGCCGGGCGAGACCGGTGTCGATGTCCTCGTCGCGGCGTTCGATCAGCCCGTCGGTGTACAGCACGAGGGTGTCCCCGGGGCTGTAGGCCACCCCGGCCTGCGGGCGGGGCACGTGCTGCGGCCGGGCGCCCAGCGGCGGATCGGTGGCCTGGTTCAGCAGCTCATGACTGCCGTCAGCGTGCACCAGGACCGGAGGCGGATGGCCCGCGTTGCTGTAGATGATCAGGCGGCTGCGGGGATCCACCAGCGCTTTCACGGCGGTGGTGTTCAGAGCACCCTCGACCGACCGGGCATACAGCCCCAGCACCTCCAGCGCCTGGGCGGGCCGCTCCAGGGCGCGGATCGCGGCGCTCAGGGCGCTGCGCAGCATCCCCATGGCCGCGGCGGCCTCCAGCCCGTGTCCGACGACATCACCGACCGCCACGGCGAAGCGGCCGTCGGGCAGATCGACCATGTCGTACCAGTCACCGCACACGTTCAGCGAGCCGGCGGCCGGCAGGTAGCGCACCGCGACATCCCTGTGCCGGGCCAGATCGGGTGACTGCAGCATGGCCTCCTGCAGCGTGACCGCCACCTGACGCTCACGGGTGTGGGCCTGGCGCAGCTCCTCGTTCAGCCGCTGCAGCTCGCGCGCCCTGGCGTACAGCTCGGCCTCCAGGGCCTCGCGCTCGGTGAGCTGCCCGGTCGGCGGCTGGTCGCGTCCGGCGCGGGACTGGACGAACGCGGTCACGTCCTCGACCCGGTGAATGATCCACGCCACCGTCCCGTCCGGCCCGACGATCGGCGTATTGACCGGGGACCACCAGCGCTCCTCGAACGCCCCGGGCCGGCCCATGACCGGGATGTCGTACTTCTGCAGAGCCATCGTGTCGGGCTCCCGCAAGGCCAGGACCCGGTGCAGCGAGGCGTTGAGGTTCCGTACGCCGTCGGCGTCGGGGTCGGCGGGGTTGTCCGGGAAAGCATCGAAGACATGCCGTCCGATCAGGTCTTTTCTGGTCCGCCGGGTCGCGTCCAGATAGGCCTGGTTGACCTCCACGATCACCAGGTCCGGTCCCAGCACCAGGTAAGGGCTCGGCGTCGCGGCGAACAGTGCCGCGTAATCGATCCCTGACAGCGCCCTCGCCTCCCTCCGTTTCGCCGGGCCACCGGCTCCGCTTCCTCACGCTACGGTCCGCCCGCCGCACCCGCCCGCCCACGACAGCGCGCGGCGGCGCCCCACCGCCTCCACCATTCGGACGCACCGTCGCTGCCTGGTCGGCGCTCCCGTGTCGCGCACGGGGCCCATTGGGAGTGGAGTGAGAGAGGCACAGCCGCCGCCCGTGGAGGCGCCCGGCTGTGGGTACCCGACATTCAGCACGCAAGACGCCCACTCGATCAAGGAGCGGCAGCATGCCGGCAGGTTCGGACAAGAAGCGTGAGCGGCAGTACGAGCACATCAAGCAGAACGCGCTGGAGCACGGTGTCTCGGAGCGGCGTGCCAAGGAGATCGCCGCGCGCACGGTCAACAAGGAACGCGCCCGCTCCGGCGAGGCGAAGTCCGCCGGCAAGGTCTCCCTCCGCGACCCCGAATCCGCCCCTCAGCGCGGCGGCGAGCGCTCCCACAGCGGCCCGCAGGGCCCCACGAAGGACCAGCTCTACGAGGAGGCCCGGCGGAAGAACATCGACGGCCGCTCCCAGATGACCAAGGAGGAGCTGCGCAAGGCTCTCGGTCGCTAAGGGAACACGGGACAGCCCTGAGGGGGCCGAAAAGCAATTTCGCCCTCATTCAACGTGCCCTACAGTGCCGTCCGAGCCGACTCCTTGAGGGTCGGTGAGGTGCCAGGTACTGCGGACAAGCGAAGGAGCGTGTGGCCATGAAGTTCCGAACTTAGCCGCCCGCCCGGAAGGTCCGGGGAGCCCGGGCGGCGGTTCCAGAAGGAACGAGATGTCCCGTACGGACAAGACGAAGCCCCTGTGGGTGCGCCACGCGGAGCACAGCCCCCGCGCGATCCACGATCACCGCTACGGTCCCTGCGACCTGCCGCCGCACCCGACGCAGGAGGCCCCGGAGACCCGCTGCCGGTGGGAAGACCCCAGCATGCTCCTGTTCGGCGGCACCTGCTGCGCCGGCTGCCAGGTGCGCGCCTGCATCAAGGAACGGCAGCGGATGATCAGGGAAGACAACCGCAAGCAGCGCTACGCGGGCCGGCGCGAGGCACGCCGCTTCGCCACCGGCGAAGTCAGCGACTGACGCCGCGCGTCATCCAGCCCGGGACCTGAACCGACCCTGAGCCCCGGCTCCTTGAGCCGTGTCCCCCGGTCCGAACCGAGGGACACGGCCCCGTCCGCCTGATGCGCCGGTGGACGGAACGCACGGGTCACGGAGTTCGCACCTCGGACCTCGGATCACGAGCCTCGGATCACGAGCCCTTGGACCACGACCCCCACAACGGCAGGATTCCGCTGATGATGTCCCAGGCCGGGTCAGCGATGCCGGCCGCTCCGGTGAGGGCGGTGCGGAGCGGTGAGGCGGTTCCTCTCGGCATCGGGGTCGGGATCGGGGGGCGCGGGGACGGCGAGGTCGCCGACGACCTGAACGACGGTTCGTGCCGCCCGTTCCCGGTCCCCAACTCCGCTTGGTACCCCGGCATTTCGGCCCGGCACTCCTCGCGTCGCCGCCGGGCTTCGGCGACCGTCTCGTGCCACACTCACCGGCCGGCGCAGTGGGTGGGCTCCGCTGGGCCGGACTTCCGGCCGTGTCCGTCAGCTGAGTGGATACCGATGGACAGGCGGCAAGCCGGGCAGCAGGCCGGGCCAGACGGTATCGAGGACATGGGCGCTGGGCGTGAACAGGTCGGCCGTCAGCGTCGGGAGGTCGGTGATGTCGTGCCACTCCCAGCGGTGGATCAGGTGCGGCTCCCGAACAGCCGGTTCGCCGCGGTAGTTGACGACGCGCACAGCGGCGGTCACACGGGGCATGCCGTCCACGGCGTCCATCAGGATCGCCGGCAGCCGCGCATCGGCTTCCCTCGCCCGCAGGCCGGTTTCCTCCTCGAGTTCGCGTACGGCGGCCGCGACGAACGATTCGTCGCCGTCGTTCTTGCCGCCGGGCAACTCCCACGTCCCCTTCAGAGAGCGGCCCAGCAGCACACGGCCCGCGTCATCGGTCACCACGACGCCCGCACCGGTCAAGGCGTGCGGGGACGGGCGTCCCTTGCCGTGGTAGGCCACCGGGGCCGGAGCGGGGTCGCGGAGCACGATGAACGCCAGCCCTGCGGCGTCACGCCGTTCGACCGTCTGCCAGCCGCCGGTCAGCAGGGTGATCTCCTCCTCGTCGAGCGCGATAGGACGACGGTCGGCCGGCACCGCCGTCGCGACCGGGGTGATGACCACGACCGCGCCGCCGGGGCTCAGCCGCTCGCGCAGCCGGCACATGATCCGGGTGCGGTCGCCGATGAAGGCGTAGCTCAGCCGGAAGGCGACCAGGTCGTACGAGGAGCGCAGCCCGGCGAGGGAGTCCCGCTCGATGTCGCACTGCAGGTATCGCACGGTGCCCGATGCCGATGCCGATGTCTGTGTCTCTGTCTGTGTCTGTGTCGAGGGCGTCTGCCCGGCGATGGCGAGGGCCGTGGCCGCGTAGTCGACGGCGTCGACGGTGTAGCCAGTGGCCGCGAGGTGGCGGGCGAGTTCGCCCGGTCCGCAGCCCAGGTCCAGGGCGTGGCCGCCGCCGGGCGGTGCGGGTACGAGTTCCCGGAGCAGGGCGCGTTCGGCGTCGTCGAGGGGCCGGAAGGAGCGGCCTTCTCCGTAATGGGCGTCCCAGGCGTCCTGCGTGACGTGTCCCATCGGGAACCGCCTTTCCGTGAAGTGGGGGAGTGGAGCCGACCGGACGAGGTGGGCGTGTCCAACGGATGGTGTCACTCGGGCGTCGACGGACGGGGTACGAGGCGGCCCCTGACCGAGCACCAGTCGGGCGAGTACCTCGATCAACTGGCGATCATGGAGTTCATGGACCATCTCGATCCCGACCCCGCTGACGATGCGCGCCGCTTCTACCTGGTCGACTATGTGCACCTCAGCGATGCCAACTTCGAGAACTACTACGTCTTCGCCACACCGGAACAGGCCACCGTATTGGAAAAGGAACTCGGCCTGGATCTGCGCTGAGCGGTGAGGGCGTGCAGGCAGAGCATGGCTCGCCCCGCCGGGGGCTGGCACGATGACTGTCCATGACCAATCCGCCGTCACTGGAAGCCGAGGCTCTGCGCCTGGTCGCGAGCCGCTACCCGCACGCTCTGGGCGCGACACTCGGCGGCTCGGCCGCCCAGGGCCGCGCGACGCCGAGCAGCGATCTGGATGTGGCCGTCCTGCTTCCGGACTCGGACACCAGCCGCCGTGAGGTGATTCGCCACGAGGGCCGGCCGGCCGAGATGTTCTTGCACACCGTTGCTGACCTCCCGGAGTTCTTCGCATGGGACAGAGCCCGCCGCCGGGGCACCGTCCTCTTCCTCTACGACCAGGGCGTGACCCTGATGGATCCGCACGGCCATGTGTCCCGCGCCCGCGCACAGGCGCGAGCGGTCCTCGCGTCCGGCCCGCCCCCGCTCACCCCGGCCGAGTGGGAACGAGGCCGCTACCTCCTCACCTGCTTCATGGACGATCTGATCGACACTCAGCCCGCCGACCGTTACGAACAGCTCTCCCTCGCCGACTCCACCCTGCGCGAGGCCGCGCATCTGCTGACCGCTCACCACAGTGCCTGGACCGGCATCGGCAGATGGCTGCCCCGCAGACTGCTCAGCGCGGACCCGGAACGCGGCAAGGCCCTGCTGGACGGCCATCAAGTAGTGGCCGAACGCGGCGATCCCGCTCCCCTGGCAGCCGCGGTCGGGCAACTGCTCGACCTGCTCGGCGGCCCACTGCGCGAGGGGTACACCCAGTACTGGGGCGAGTGACCCGGACTGATGGCACGAGGCCGGGCCGGGCGAGCCTCACGCCCGCCTCATCTGCATGTACCCGCATCCGTGACCGCCGCGCTTTCGAACCTTTTCGAATCCTGTGTACCTGCTGTGCCACAAGTGCTTGAATCGACTCCGACGCCGGGCAGTGCCCGGGGGAGGAGGGGGCGTTCCGTGACCGGGAAGGCTCCCCGCCCAGGTCGGCAACACCGTTGATTCAAGGGGGAGAAGAACATATGAAGCGCAACATCGTGCGGACGGTGACCGCGGCCGCACTGAGCACGACGGGACTGATCGGCATCGGCGCAGCCACCGCGGGCGCCACCAGCACGGGTGCCACGACCACTCCGGCGTCGACGAGCGCAGCGGCGGCTGACTCCGCCGCCCACGCCGAAGTGGGCATCAACGCCGCCAAGTTCTATTTCTTCAAGGACGACGACCGGCACGGCGGATACGCCTATGTCACCGGCTCCGACCGCGACCTGCGGAACAACCGCTGGCTGAGCGGACCGCACAAGGGCCGCACGATCGACAACGGCACCAGCTCGGTCAACAACACCACGTCCCACTTCGTGGTGCTGAGCGACCACCCCGGCAGCTGCGTCGGGCCGCACTACTACTCCAATGCCCACAGCTCCGACAACGACCTGTCGAACAACGGCTTCGACAACAGGGCCAGCTGCGTGACGTTCCGGTAGCAGAGCAGTGTGGTGGGGCGTCCGGCAGCGGCCGCCCCACCGCCGCCGCAGTGCGTAGTGAGGCCCCCCATGCCCTTCCGTCATATCGCCGCCGTTCTGGCTCTGCTGGCCCTGGTCACCGGGTGTTCGTCCGGGGTGGTGCCGTCCGCGCCGCGGCACAGCGCGCGGATTCCCGCCGTGCCGCCGGCTTCCGCAGAAGTACGCCGCCTGGTCCTGCCGTTCGACACCTACGCGCTGTCCGGCCCCGATGTCCACATCATCGAAGCGGCCGAAGACGTCCTGATCCGCGGCTGTATGCGGGCCAAGGGGCAGGGATGGATCGCGCTGCCGCAACCTGGCGCCGTCGACCCGGACCCGCCACAACGACGCCGCTACGGGGTGATCGAACCGGATGTCGCCCGCCGGTTCGGATACCACCTGCCGCCCGCCACGCCGGAAACCGCTCGACGGGACAAGATCTGGCGGGCCCGGGAGAGGATGCCCCGTGCCGCGCAGCTCGCCGCGTACGGCAAGGACGGCGTCAGCGGATGCTGGAAGAAGGCCCATGCTCAGCTGCTGCGCGGCGTACCGAAGGTCAGCACGGCGTTGTTCAACCGGCGCATCCGCGACGAATTCACGGCATCCCAGCAGGATCGCGAGGTGCGATCCGCCGTCCGCTCCTGGAGTGCCTGCATGAGGCGCAGCGGACATCGCTACGCGGATCCGCTCGCCGCCGCCGGCGAGGACCGCTGGACGAAGTCCCCCCGGCCTTCCCGCCATGAAATCGCGGCGGCACAGGCGGACGTGCGGTGCAAGAAGGAGACCCGTCTCGTGTCCGTCTGGGGCACGGCGGAGTCCCGGCTGCAAGACGGAGTGGTGCGCAGCCACGCCGCGGAGTTCCGCCAGCTCGCCGCCCAGAAGACCAGCTGGCTCAAGGCCGCCCGCCGAGTCATCCGCGGCGGCCCCTGAGCGCAGCCGCTCCGCCCGCGGAACCTCGTCTCACTCCCTTCCCACCGCTCGACGAGCGGTGCGTGCAGACGGCCCTGGTCCCGTTGTCAGTGGTCGCTGTCATCACGCTCGGCAACAGCGAAAGCACGGGAGCACAGCATGGTGGAGCAGGCCGTAAGACCCGTGGTCGAGGCGATCGTCGCGCATGCGCCGACCGGCTGGACGCACGCCGTGCTGCACGGCCGGGCAGCCCGCCTCGGCCTCGACACGGAGAAGGCCCTGCGCGTCACCGGGACCGTCACGGCCGCCGACGGGTGAGGGCGGCAAGCGGCGGGTGACAGGTGACAGGTGACGGACGTGGCCCCGGAGCCACCGCCGGGTCGCTGTGGCTCTCCACACCCGCGGCGCCGTACGCGTGGGTAGCCGCGCCCTGCCCGCTGTCGGCATCACGGTCCGTGTCCACCCTCCCGACACCGTGAACCGGCCGTGACGTGGGGGATCACTCGGCGGCGCGTATCTTTTCCCCAGGCCACCGGCGACCGAACGCGGTCCGACACCGGTTCACCCGACCGGCCCTTCCGCGATGGCCCAGCTGAGTGCCCCGGTGTTCCATGAGCAACGGAGGGAACCGTTCCCACGGCGCTGGAGGCGGATAGTTCCTGCCGTCCAGCCCCCACCAGTATCAGGGAGAGGCCCATGTACGAGATGCGCGCCGGCCCCTCGACGACCGGCAGCTCAGGACAGGTGTGGCACGTCATGGCCAAGCACGATGCCCGTTCCACACTGTGTGGCCGCAAGCTGGCAACCCACGGCCCCCGGCCGTCGGACCAGGAGGACGACCCCACGGCACGCTATTGCTCGCCGTGCATGAACACTTTCCGCGATCTTCTGGACGCCAATAGCGCCCCGGCTCCGGAACACAAGCCGGCCTGATCGACCTGCCCGAGCCCGGGGAAGACAGCTGTGTCTCCCCCGGGCTCAAGGGCGTCCATGGAGGTCCGCGCGGGCCTCAACTCCTCCTCGTGGGCCGGGAGTCAGCCCATCGGTCCGGCAAGGCGCGTCAGTCCATCAGTCCGGCCTGATGCGCCAGCAGCGCGGCCTGTACCCGGCTGCCGCACCCCGTCTTGCCCAGGATTGACCCGACATGGGTCTTGACCGTCCCCACCCCGATGCCGAGCCGTTCGCCGATCTCCAGGTTCGACAGCCCCTCGCCGAGCATGGCCAGCACGTCCCGCTCCCGGTCCGTCAGCCCCACCACCCTGCGGTCCGGGACGGCAGGCCCGCCGCCGCTGAGCATCTGCCGGATGACGGCCCCGGTGACGCCGGGGGAGAGCACCGCGTCCCCCGCGGCCGCGGCCCGTACCGCGCGGATCAGCTCCTGTGGCCCCTCGTCCTTGAGGAGGAAGCCGGTGGCGCCCGCACGCAGGGCGCGGGTGACGTTCTCCTCGTCGCCGAAGGTGGTGAGCATGACGACCTGCGGCTTGGGCGCCAGGGCGATGAGCGGTTCGATGGCCGACAGCCCGT
The DNA here is from genome assembly GCF_042746015.1 of Streptomyces sp. NPDC058773. Taxonomy (NCBI): domain Bacteria; kingdom Bacillati; phylum Actinomycetota; class Actinomycetes; order Kitasatosporales; family Streptomycetaceae; genus Streptomyces; species Streptomyces sp. NPDC058773. Next base: position 2,491 of record NZ_JBHYPE010000009.1, on the reverse strand, counting down.
CGAGTACGGGCATACGGACGTCGAGCAGCACCACGTCGGGCCGGCTTTCGGCGGCGAGCCGGACGGCCTCCTCGCCGTTGCCCGCCTCGCCCACCACCTCGATGCCGTCGGCGTGCCGGAGGATCAGCAGGATGGCGTGGCGGATGAGCTCCTCGTCATCGACGAGCAGCACCCGGATCGTGGAACTCGCCCCGAGGCGGCGGGAGTTGGTGTGGTCAGTCATGTTTCCTGCTCTCGCGGGGCGGTTCGGTCACCAGGGGGACCGTGAATCGGTTGATCGCGATCAGAATGTCGGCGCGGAAGCAGTAACGGACGATCTCCAGCCGTCCGCCCTCCGGCTTCCCGCCCGGATACGGATACATGCAGTCCGTGGTGGCAGCCGGTCGCGGCGGTTCGCGACCGGCTGCGGCCGCGCGGGCCCCGTCGTCGTCCGGTGCCACGGCGCGCTCCACCTGCTGTCTGGTCATCCCCAGCCGGGGCGGTTCGCGGCGCTCGTACGCGATCTCATAGCGTGAGTGGTTCACCATCGCGACCCCGAGCAGCATCATCACGCTCACACCGGCCAGGCCGAGCAGCCCGGTCACGGCGACGGACAGGCCCCGCTGGAGGGCGGAGAGCCCGCGGCGGGGCTGCTCGATGGCGGCGCCCGGCCGCTCCTCCGCCGGCCCGGCCCCGGTCATCTCCCCGCCGGCCCCGGGGGCAGCGGGAATGTCGGCCGCCACGGCGAAGCCGCCACCAGGTGTCCCTGCCGCCTCCAGCGAGCCGCCGAGCAGCGCCACCCGCTCCCGCAGCCCGGCCAGCCCGCGCCCGGAGCCGAGCCCCGTCGCGGCGGCCGGCCGGGTGGGCGGAACGCCGTTGCGGACCTGGACCGCGACCTGCTCGTCGGTGTGGCGGACGAGGACGCTCACATGGGCCCCGGCCGCGTACCGGTGGACATTGGTGAGCGATTCGAGCACCACTCGGTGCACCGCCCGCCGCACCCGGGCCGGCCGGGCATCGACATCGGGCCCCTCCCAGGTGAACTCGACGGGAATTCCGCCGCTGCGCGACTCCTCGACCAGCGCCTCGATGTCCGCGCGGGTGCCCGTCGCATCGGTCAGCGCGCCGCTGCCGCGCTCCAGCGGGCCGAGGACGCCCAGCGCCTCCCGCAGTTCCTGCATCGCGTCCCGAGTGGCCCGGCGCACCACCGCGGCCTCGTCCCGCAGTTCGGGCGCCTCCTTGCCCAGCGCCATCTCCAGCCCGCCCGCGTGCAGGGAGACCAGGCTCAGCCGGTGTCCGACGAGATCGTGCATCTCCGCGGCGATCCGGGACCGTTCGCGCAGCCGCGACTCACTGTCCGCGAGCCGCCGCGCCTCCTCGGCGGCGGCCGCCCGCTCCCGCAACGCCCGCAGCAGCCGGTCCTGCTGCCCCGCGGCCGTTCCGACCAGCCCCGGCACCACGACCGTGGTGACGGCGAGTACCGCACCCAGCGCCAGGCCGAACGGCCTGCTGCCCACCCCCAGCTCGGGTGCGAACACCGCGCCGACCAGTATCGCCAGGGCGGCCGCCCCGAGCAGCACCTCGACCCGCCGCCGTGGCGTCCCCGCCTGCCGGGCCGCGGTGTACGAGGCCACCGCGGTCAGCAGGCCCACCGAGGGCACTGCCCCCATCAGCGCGGCGAGCCCGAGAACACAGACCACCGGAAACCGGCGCCGCGCCGGCACCAGCACGATGCCGATGACGCCCAGCTCCGGCAGCGCGCCGCCCAGCCTGCCGTCGACCCCGGTCTCCGCCTTGTGGACGAGCATCACCAGCGCCCCTGCCAGCAGCGCCTCGCCCGCGGCCCGCCACCACAGCCACCGCCCTTGTTCCCCGGGCCCCGCGAAGCAGCTTCGGGTGGCGCGGTGATCGGCGGGCGGCGGGGTGCTGGGTGACATACCACGGATTATCGGGGGCCTGGAGGCGGGTTTCCCTGCTCCTTGAGGGCGAGCCGCCTCTCACCAAAGACAGAGGCCTGCCGAACCCTGCGGCGCCGTCAGCTGCGTCCGGTGAATTTCTGTCCGACGCCGAGTTGGCGGAGGTCGGTGAGGACTTTGGGGTCCTGGGCGTCGAGCCAGTCGCAGAGTTGGCGGAAGGAGACCAGGCGGACGTCTTTGTGTCTTTCGTCGGTGATGTGCTTGATGGCTTCTTCGACGGCGTCCATGTAGATGCCGCCGTTCCACTGTTCGAAGTGGTTGCCGACGAAGAAGGGGGCGCGGTTGGTGTCGTAGGCGCGCTGGAAGCCGCCGATGTAGGCGTCGGTGGCCTGCTTGCGCCAGCCGGGGTAGTTGGCGGGCGGGGCCTTGGTGGAGGCCTGTGACTGGTTGGCCATGATGTTGTAGTCCATCGAGAGGACCTCGAAGGAGTGGCCGGGGAAGGGCATCTGCTGGAGCGGGAAGTTCCAGATGCCCTGCTTCTTGTCGGGCCAGATCTGGGTGCCGCCCGAGGAGCTGGCGTCGTACCGCCAGCCGCG